>JAGPCN010000136.1 GCA_018058035.1 Fuscovulum sp. | reverse complement strand
GATGTGGGGCCCGAAGTCGCCCGGACCGGGGCCAGGGAGGAGGCCTTGGTGGCCGTAGCCCCCGCCCCTGCCCCCGCCCCTGCCCCCGCTCCGGTCGCCGTTCCGGGGGCCAAGCCGCAGGCGCGCACGACCACCCCGCGCGACGGACGGGCGCGTCTGCCCAACCCGACGCCCTTGGCGCGCCGCATCGCGCGGGAAAAGGGGCTTGACCTGACCGGGCTGACCGGCACCGGCCCGCATGGGCGTGTGCAGAAGTCGGATGTCCTGTCCCACCTGTCGGCCCTTGCCGCCGCGCCGACCCTAAGCCCTGCTGCCTCTGGCGAAGGCCTGAACGCGGTCTGGCTGCGGCGTGGCGAGGGGGTGCCCGTCGTCCTGCTGCACGGCTACAGCGCCGATCTGAACAACTGGCGCGGCCTCTTCGGGGGGACGCGGGCGGGGTTCCCGGTCCTGGCGCTTGATCTTCCTGGTCACGGAGCTTCGACCCGGACCATTCCGGCCGATGCCGATGAAATCTGCGAGCAGGTCGAGGCCACGGTCGCGGCGCAGGCCGGGGGGCCGGTTGTGCTTGCCGGTCACTCGTTCGGCGGTGCCATCGCGGTGCGACTGGCCGCGCGCGGCCGGATCGACCTGCGCGGGCTGTGCCTGTTTGCGCCGGCCGGACTGGGCCCCGAGGTCGACGAGGCCTTCACGCAGGGCATCCTGCGGGCCCGGACGGCCGAAAGCCTGCGTCCCTGGCTTGAGCGGCTGGTGCATGACCCGGCGGTGATCAGCGAAGCCTTCGTCAAGGCCGTCTCCGCGCAGCGTCAGGATGTGGGACTGACGGCCGCGATGCAGGCCTTTGCCAACCGGTTCTTCCCCGATGTCACGCAGATTCTGTCGGTGAAGGCCGATCTGTCCCGACTGCGCATTCCCGCGCGGGTGATCTTCGGGAAGCAGGACCGGATCCTGCCCTTCGCCACAACGCGCGACTTGCCGGCGGCGGTCGGCCTGCATGCCGTGGACCGCTGCGGGCATCTTCCGCATCTGGAACATCCCGAGCTGGCGCTGCGCCTGCTGACCGAGCTTTGGCGCAGCGCGGTCTGAGGGTCAGCCGGGCTGCCTGCCGTAGGACTGGTAGCGCAGGGCGACCTCGGCCATCTCGGCCGGGGACAACAGGACGGGTTCGCCCGCCGCCCGCGCCAGCAGATACTGCTTCGCAAGGAACTCAAGCTTGCTGGCGCGGGACAGTGCCGCGTCCAGATCGGAACCCAGAGCGACCATCCCGTGATTGGCCATCAGGCAGGCGTTGAAGGTCTGCTCCACCGTCTCGGCAACGGCCAGTGCCAGGTCCATGCTGCCGAAACAGGCGTATGGCGCGCAGGGAACGGTCGTACCGCCGAAGCCCGCCACCATGTAGTGAAACGGCGGAATCGCCTCTCGCAGGCAGGACAGGGCGACACAATTGTCGGGATGGGCATGGACCACCGCCCCTGCGTCGGGCCGGGCGGCGTAGAGGCGGGCATGGATCGCCCATTCCGACGACGGCCGCCAGTCGCCCTTCCAGCCCCCGTCCAGATCCATCGCGACGATCTGTTCGGGCTGCATCCGGTCGGGCAGGATGCCCGTGGGCGTGATCAGCATGCCCGCGCCATGGTGCAGGCTGAAGTTGCCGACCGTGCCGCTGTTCAGTCCAAGGCGGACCGAATCGCGCGCGGCGGCGACCAGGGAAAGGCGGGCTTCGGTTTCGGTCATGGCCTCTCTCATTGGTCCTGGGCGACGGCGCGCAGCAGAATGTCGTCCGAGCCAAGCTTCCCCGACTTCAGGAACAGCCACACCGGATCGTCGTCCCCGGACAGACAAGGACCAAGTCCCAGCGGCCCCTCTGGCAAGGCGCGGGCCGAGCGGAGGCCCAGCGCCGCGACGATCGCCCCCGAGGTCTCCCCGCCCGCCACGGCAAAGCGGCGCAGTCCCTGCGCGTGAAGTCCGCGGGCCACGCCCGCAAGAACCGTTTCCGCCAGCCGCGCAGCGCCAACCGCGCCGAACGCGCCTTGGCTGCGGGCCAGGCCCGCGGCGTCGGTGGCGGTCGAAATGGCGAAAGGTCCGGCCTGTGCGGCCGCCCACTCCAGCGCCGGGGCCACCAGCCCCTCGGCCCCGCGCGGATCCAGAAGATCCAGGGTCAACACCGGATGTCGGGTGGCGAAGGCCGCCAGTTGCGCCATCACGACCGGTCCCGTGCTACCCGCCAGAACGACCGTCGCCCCCCCGGGCTGCGCGGGCGCCGGCGCGGCGGGCGCGTGCCCGGCAAGGCGGGCGGTCAGCTCGACGATCAGCGGATCGCTGGCCACGACCGGAAGGTTGGACTCCGCGGCGATAACCGCGGACAGCGCCACGTCGTCATCGTCCGAGGCATCCAGCAGGACATGCCGCATGCCCTGCGCCGCAAGTTCGCCAAGCGCGCGCTCTGCCGCCGCGCGGCCCTGACGCAGGGTCAGATGGCTGATCAGGCCAATCGGATGCGGGGTCTGCCGCCCCAGGAAGCGGACGAGATCAGGGTCCTCCATGGGGGTCAGCGGATCAAGCCGCTTGATCGAGTCGGACACCAGCCGACCCCGGTAGAACAGATACCCCTGATGCACCGTCGCGCCGAACCGGGGGAAGCCCGCGCTCATCAGCACGGGGTGGGTTCCGGCGCGGTCGGACAGAAGGTCGGCAGCGGGGCCGATGTTGCCATGGGGCGTGGAATCGAAGCTGGCACAGGCCTTGTAGGCGACGCGCGGGCAGCCCGCCGCCGTCAGCGCGTCGTGCCAGACGGCAATCTCGGTCAAGGCCTCGGCGGGGGCGATGGTCCGACAGCGGGTCGCCGCCACCAACGCTCCCGCCGGGGGCGTCGCGGCACCGGGATGAAACAGGACCGGAGCGGCGATGCCGCGCCCTTCCAGCATGCCCGCCACCATGACGGCGCCGGTGAAATCATCCGCGATGATGCCGATTGCGGGTACCATGCTCACCTCTGGGCGCACATCTCGCGCGCGATGATGATCTGCTGGATCTGCGAGGTCCCCTCATACAGGCGGAACAGCCGGACATCGCGGTAGAAATGCTCGACCGGATAATCCTGCATGTATCCTGCCCCGCCGTGGATCTGCACGGCGCGGTCGGCAACGCGGCCCACCATCTCGGAGCAGAACAGCTTGCAGGACGCCGCCTGCTGGATGATCCGTTCGCCCGCGTCGAAGCGCCGTGCCGCGTCCAGCACCATGCAGCGCCCGGCATAGGTTTCGGTCGCACAATCGGCCAGCATCGCCTGCACCAGCTGATGTTCGGCGATCGGCTTGCCGAACTGCACGCGCGTGGTGGCAAAGGTGGTCGCCTCGTCGCACAGCCGCTGCGCCTGACCAACGCAGAAGGCGGCGATGTGCAGTCGGCCCCGGTTCAAGACCTTCATCGCGGTCTTGAAGCCCTGCCCTTCAACCCCGCCGATCACCGCATCGGCCGAGACCCGGCAGTTTTCCAGGATCACGTCGCAGGTCTTGGTGCCGCGCTGGCCCATCTTGCGGTCGGTCGGACCCATCGACAGCCCCGGGCTGTCGGCCGGCACCAGGAACGCCGTCACGCCGGAAGGCCCCGCCCCCCCCGTGCGCGCCATCAGCGTGAAGACATCCGCCACCGGCGCATTGGTGATATACCGCTTGGTCCCGTTCAGGATGTAGTGATCCTCCTCGCGCCGGGCGGTGGTCTTGACCGATCCGGCGTCTGATCCGACGTCGGGTTCGGTCAGCGCGAAGGACCCGATGACCTCGCCCGAGGCCATGCGCGGCAGCCAGTAGGCCTTCTGCGCCTCGGTCCCGTCGGCGATGATCCCCTGCGAGCCGATGCCGTTGTTGGTTCCCACCACCGACCGGAACGCGGCCGATGTGTAGCCAAGCTCCAGCGCGACCAGGGCCTCTTCTTCCATTGTCAGCCCCAGGCCACCGTACTCTTGGGGAATCGACAGGCCGAAGAGGCCAAGCGCGCGCATCTCGTCGATGATCCGGGGCGGGATCGCGTTGGTTTCCTCGACCTCGGCCTCGGCGGGAACCAGTCTTTCGCGGACGAAGCGCCGCACGGTTTCCAACAAACCATCAAGGATTTCCGGATCGCGGATCATCGCTGTTCTGCCTTCGGGCCAGGCCGAACCCGGCGAAAAATTTCTGTTGCACGGAAAGGCTGGCACGGCTTAGTGTTCGCTTCAAGAGAAAACGGAATTAATTTCCACAAAAGCCGCACCGCCCGTCACCGCCTGGTGAAAGCCGGTTCGTCGAAGGACTGAAGATGCCGCAACAGACCCTGCATTCGCCCTCTGCCCCCTGGTTCCGGCTGGAATCAGACCCGGCAGACTGGCTGGCTGCGCCCAGGGAAAAGCTGGTGCATTGGTATTCCCAGATGCTGCTGATCCGGCGCTTCGAGGAAAAGCTGCTGGAGCTGGAAAAGGCCGGGCTGATCCATGGTCCGGCGCATGCCTCGATCGGGCAAGAGGCCGGCGCCGTGGGCGCGATGTCGATCCTGGGGGCCGAAGACCGCATCAACGGCACGCATCGCGCGCACCACCAGGTTCTGCTCAAACTGGTCAACGCCGCCACGCCGCCCGGCTTCGACGTGTTGAACGACAACTTCACCCCCGAGATGGACGAAGCGATCCACCGCTTCATGGCCGAGATCATGGGCCTGACCCCCGGCTACTGCGGCGGGCGCGGCGGGTCCATGCACATGCGCCAGGCGGCTGCGGGAATCATGGGCACCTCGGCCATTGTCGGGGGCAACCCGCCACATGCGGTGGGCTATGCGCTGGCCGACAAGATGCTGGGCCGGGATCAGGTCTCGGTCGCCTTCTTCGGCGACGGCGCGGCACAGAACGGCGCCAGCTACGAGGCGATGAACATCGCCGCCGCGCAAGGGCTGCCCACCATCTTCTTCATCGAGAACAACCTTTACGGCGTCTCGACCCGCATCACCGACATCACCCGCGAAACGCGGATTTCCTCGCGCGGGGCGATGCTGGGCATCCCGTCGATCGAGGTGGACGGGATGGACGTGGTGGCGGTCCACAGCGCCATGGCCGAGGCGCGGCGGATCATCGCCACGACGGGCGGGCCCGTGGTTGTCGAGGCGCTGCTCTATCGCCACTTCCACCAGTCCGGCAGCCGCAAGGGCAGCGACTTCGGCTATCGCCCGCTGGCCGAGGAAGAGGAATGGCTGGCCCGCGATCCGGTGACGACCGCCGCCCAGCGGCTGCGAGAAATGGGGATCACCAGCGCCGAGGATCTGGCCCGCATCGACGCGACCGTGACGGGCCGCGTCTCGGCCGCCGCCGCGAAGCTGACGGAAACCGTGCCGGGCGGCAACGCGCTGCGTATCCCCGACAGGCTCTGGCCCGATCCCGCGACCCATGACGTGGGCATCCTAGGCGACCTGTCCGAACTTGACGACGCCCGCGTGCTGGATCACGAGGACATGGCCGGCGTCGCAACCGAGCGGGTGAAGTTCGTCACCGCCGCCTCGGAAACCCTTGCCGCCGCGATGGAGCGCGACCCCCGCATCATCGTGATGGGCGAAGACGTCCACCAGATGCGCGGGGGCGTGTCCGGCTTTACCAAGGGTGCGCTGGAGCGTTGGCCAGACCGCGTCCTGCCCATGCCCATTGCCGAGAACGGCTTTACCGGGGTGGCGCTTGGCGCGGCGCTGAACGGCCTGCGCCCGGTGGTCGAGATCATGTTCGGCGACTTCTGCTTCACCGCCGCCGACCAGATCGCGCACGGCGTGGGTAAGGTGCGCCACATGTTCGGCTCTGGCTTCCCGGTGCCGCTGATGATGCGGGTGCGCGTCTCGCCCCACACCGGCTATGGCTCGCAGCATTCTACGGACCCCTCGGCGCTGTTCGGCCTGTTCCCGGGCTGGCGAATCGTCAGCCCGACCACCGCGCATGACTACATCGGCCAGATGAACGCCGCGCTGCGCTGCAACGACCCCGTCGTCGTGATCGAACATACCGAGTTCTACCAGCGCGAGTTCGACGTGCCCGCAGGCGACCGCGACTTCATCATCCCCTTCGGACGTGCCCATGTCGTGCGGCCCGGCACCGCCTGCACCGTGCTAGCAACTTCGGTCATGGTCGCCAGCGCGGTGAAGATGGCCGAGGAGACGGGTATCGACGCCGAGGTGATCGACCTGCGCAACCTCGATCACCACGGCATCGACTGGGACACCATCGGCGACTCGGTTGAACGGACCGGGCGCGTCATCATCGCGGAACAGACCGCGCGCAGCATGTCGATGGGCGCGCTCTGGGCCGATGGCATCCAGAGCCGGTTCTTCGACAGCCTGGACCACGAAATCCTGCGCGTGACGGGCGGCCTGGCCGCGCCCACCGTCTCGTCAGTTCTCAATCGCGCCGCCCTGGGGTCTGCGGCGGATATCCGCGAGGCGCTGCTTCGCATCACCGGCAACTAGAAAACGGACCATATCGGGTCCATCAACAGGAGGACGGCAAATGGCATTCAGAAGTTACAGTCCAAGGGCGATGGTACTTTCGCTTGCGGTCGCGGCGGCGGTTTTCGGCATGGCCGTTTCGCAAGCTCAGGCGGAAGAAAAGGCGCTGGTGATCGCCCGCGACATGGATGTGAACGCACTCGACCCGGCGCGGACCTGGTGCGACACCTGCCAGATCTACAACACGTCGGTCTATGAGCAGCTGGTCACGCTGGACAAGGACAACAAGGTCCTGCCGCTTCTCGCCTCAAGCTGGACCTCCAACCCCGACCAGACCGAATTCACCTTCACCCTTGACCCCGCAGCAAAGTTCTCGGACGGCTCGCCGGTCGAGGCGAAGGACGTGAAGTGGTCGTTCGAGCGGCTGAAGAACATCAAGGGCAACGCGTCCTTCCTGGCCGATCCGATCACCGCGATCGAAACGCCGGACGCGCAGACCGTGGTGATCAAGCTGGCGGCGTCGAATTCCGAATTCCTCAACCAGGCGGCCGCCGGCTTCCTGAGCGTGATCAACAGCGACGTCGCCATCGAGAATGGCGCCCTGGCCGATGAAACCGCCGCCGAAAAGGACAGCTCGGAAACCTGGTTCCTGTCGAACTCGGTCGGCAGCGGCCCGTTTGTCCTGGCTGCCTATGAGCCCAACACCGAACTGCGGCTGAAGCGCAACGACAACTACTGGCGCGCCAAGCCGGTCGTGCCCGAGGTGATCTTCCGCCAGGTCAAGGATGCCGTCGCCCAGGCCCAGATGCTGCAATCGGGCGAGGTCGACATCGCCATGCAGATCGACCCCGAAACCGCCAAGTCGCTGGAAGGCACCCCGGCGGTGGTCGAACGCGTGCCGTCCTACAACTTTGTCTACATCGCCTTGTCGCCGGGGGCCAAGGCCACGCCCATCGACATGACGCCCGATGTGCGCGAGGCGATCTCGATCGCCATCGACCGCACCTCGCTGATCGACTTTACCCTTGGCGGCGCCGGCCGCCCTCTGGCCGCCCCGATCCCGCTGGGCTTCCCTGGCGGTGACGGCCACGCGGTGCCGGAATACAACCCCGACAAGGCCAAGGAGATGCTGGCCGCCGCCGGGCACGCCGACGGGTTCACCCTGCTGTCGATCTATCCCGACCTGAACGTCTATGGCGTGGACTTCAACCTGATGATGCAGAAGATCCAGCAGGACCTGTCGAAGGTCGGCATCACGCTGGACCTGCAACCGGTGCCCTTTGCCAACTGGCGCGAGGCGGCGAACGGCGACCATATCCCGCTGACGGCGGTGTTCTTCGCCCCCGACTTCTTCGGCACCTCGCAATATGTGGACGTGTTCGGCATGCACGAAGGCTCGGTCTGGGCCAAGCGCGCGGGCGGCGAAAACGCCGCGGCCATCGTCAACCCGCGTCCGGGCGAGTTGAAGGACGCCGCCCTGGCGGCCGCGACGGCGGAAGAGGCCAACAAGCTGTGGGCCGAAGCGGCGGTCGAGATGATCAACAACAAGATCATCATTCCGATGGTCAGCCCCGACCTGATCCTGGCCTATGGCCCTAACATCAAGGGCGTGCGCTACAGCGCCTGCTGCAACCTGCCTCTGGCGGAAATCACCAACTGATCCCGGCGGGGGCGCCCCCATGGCGCCCCCTCTTTCAACCGACAGCGAGACCCCCATGACCGCGCCCCTTGCCAATTCCCGCGACCTTGCCCTGCTTGACCGAGCGCGCCAGGTCATTCCCAACGGAATGTGGGGCCACATGGCCACCCGCATGATCGCGCCGGGCTATCCGCAGTTCTTTGCGCGCGCCGACGGCTGCCGCGTCTGGGATGTGGACGGCAACGACTACATCGACTTCATGTGCGCCTGGGGTCCGAACGTGCTGGGCTATCACCACCCCCGCGTCGAGGCCGCCGCGCTGACCCAGCTGAAGGCGGTGGATTCCGGCAATGGCCCGACCGAAACCACGGTCGAGCTGGCCGAGCTGATGACCGCCACGCTGGACCATGCCGACTGGTGCATGTTCCAGAAGAACGGCACCGATGCCACCACCGCCTGCGTGACCATCGCCCGCGCCGGGACCGGGCGGCGCAAGGTCCTGGTGGCCAGGGGGGCCTATCACGGCGCGGTGCCGTGGTGTTCGCCGTCGATCGTCGGCGTGACCGCCGAGGACCGCGCCCATCTGATCGCCTTCGACTGGGGCGACATCGCCAGCCTTGAAGCCGCCGTGGACCAGGCCGGCGACGACCTGGCCGCAATCCTGCTGACAGCCTTCCGCCATGATGCCGGCCGCGATCAGGAAATGCCGACCAGGGAGTTCCTGGCCGCCGCCCGCGCCCAATGCGACCGCAAGGGTGCGCTTCTGATCTGCGACGACGTGCGCGCGGGGTTCCGCCTGGACGTCCGCGGCAGCTGGGCGGCCCATGGCATCAAGCCCGACCTGGCCGCCTATTCCAAGGCCATCGCCAACGGCTGGCCGCTAGCGGCCATCGCCGGCGCCAACAGCGCCCGCACAGGGGCCGAAAAGATCTTTACCACCGGGTCATTCTGGTATGGCGCCGCCGCACAGGCAGCAGCGCTGGAGACCATCCGCATCCTGCGCGACACCGATGCCCTGGCCCACACCCAGGCGATGGGCCAGCGCTTTCGCGAGGGGCTGGATCAGGCCGCCGCCCGCCATGGCGTTCGCCTTCGCCAGACCGGGCCGGTACAGATGCCCATGGTTCTGGTCGATGGCGACGAGAACCTGCGGATCGGCAGCGCGCTCTGCCTGGCGGCGCTGCGCCACGGGATCTTCCTTCACCCGCGCCACAACATGTTCCTCTGCGCCGCCCACACCGCGGCCGACATCGACCGTGCGATCGAGGGCGTGGACAAGGCCTTTGCCGACATCGCCGCCGCCGGTGTCATTCCTGCGTGATCCCGAGGAACGCCAATGTCCTACACCGACTACATCTTCGACGACTACCGGCGCCGCTGCGCGGACCTGGAGGCCAGCACCAACGTCTTTGCCAAGGGCATCGCCTGGGTCGGCGAGAATTACGTCCCGGTGGCCGAAGCGAAGATTCCGCTGCTGGATCAGGGGTTCCTGAAATCCGACCTGACCTATGACGTTCCGGCGGTCTGGAACGGCCGGTTCTTCCGGCTGGACGATCACCTTGACCGCTTCGAAGCCAGCATGAAGAAGCTGCGGATGACCAGCCCGATCCCCCGCCAGGAAATCCGGGACCGGCTGGTCGAGATGACCGCGCTCAGCGGCATCCGCGACGCCTATGTCATGATGTTCATGACGCGCGGGTTGCGCTATGTGCGCCAATACGCGCCCGAGGATTGCCCCAACCACTGCTACCTGATGGTCACGCCCTATCTGTGGGTGATGGGCGAAGAGGTGCAGAAGACCGGCGGCTCGGCGGTCATCGCCCGCTCGGTCCGCCGCATTCCGCCCGGCGCCATCGACCCCAGGGTCAAGAACCTGCAATGGGGCGATTTCACCCGCGCCATCTTCGAGGCGCGGGACCGGGGCGCGATGTATCCCATCCTGACAGACGGCGACGGGAACCTGACCGAAGGCTCCGGCTTCAACATCGTGCTGGTGAAGGATGGCAAGCTGTTCACCCCCCGGCGCGGCGTGCTGGAAGGCGTGACGCGCAAATCGGTGCTGGCGGCCGCGGACAAGCTGGGCCTGCCCTGGGTCATCGACGACATCCCGGTGGACCTGGCCTATGACTGCGACGAGATCATGTTCGTCACCACCGCCGGGGGCGTCATGCCGATCACGGTGCTGGACGGCAGCCCGGTGGGCGATGGGCAGGTGGGGCCTGTCACGAAGGCGATCTGGAAGGGCTATTGGGACGCGCATTCCGACCCCGAATACAGCTTCCCGATCAATTATTACTGAAGGCAGACCTGCCGACCGGGAACCCGGTTCCTGGAGGCAACTCTGGTGGGCGGTTTCTGCCACCAGGCTCGCCCGCTCCACCGTCCCTGCTGCGCAGCGTCACCACCGCACAGTCCAGCGCGAACCGAGGTGTCCAGCATGCCCCCTGTCTGTATCTGCGACTACATCCGCACTCCGATCGGGCGGATCGGCGGCGCCTCGTCCGGCGTGCGCCCGGACGACCTTGCCGCCGTGCCGCTGCACGCGCTGGTGTCGCGCAATGCTGGCGTCGACTGGGAGGCCGTGGACGACGGCATCCTCGGCCGTGCGAACCAGCCGGGCGAGGACAACCGCAACGTCGCCCGGGTGGCCACCCTTCTGGCCAGGCTGCCGGTCGGCGTGCCGGGAACGACGATTGACCGGCTGTGCGGCTTGGGGATGGATGCCGTGCTGACCGGCGCGCGGATGATCGCCTCTGGTCAGGCGGAACTGATGATTGCGGGCAGCGTCGAAAGCATGTCTCGCGCGCCCCTCGTGAT
>JAGPCN010000359.1 GCA_018058035.1 Fuscovulum sp. | reverse complement strand
CCGACCCCTCGCCCCCCGCCAGCGAAAGCGCGGCCTGAAAGCGGCCTTCGACCGCTTCTCCCAGCACGGCGGGGTCCAGCACGATGCGGTCGGCGCGCAGCGCGTCGATATCGACCGAGACCGGCAGCTCGGGCAGGGCGAACCCCGCGGCCTCGGGTGCGGGCAGGCCGTCGTCGGGCGCGGTGGGCAGGCGGGTCAGCGTGATGGTGGCGGCGGACAGCTCGTTCACCACCACCTCGCCCGACAACAGCGAGGACCGCGACCAATCCAGCACCACATCGTCCAGAGTAATCCAGACGCCGGTGTCGTCGGCGATCTGCAACCGCTGCATCGTCGCGCGCGACGACAGCGCGCCGGAAAAGCCGGTGATCGTGACCTGCCGCCCGACGCCGGAGAGGTTGTCTTCCAGAAAGGCGGTCAGATAGTCGCGGTCGTCCTGCTGCGCCAGGGCGGCGCCGGGCAGCAGCAGCGCCAGGGACAGGGCCAGCGCGCGGCGCATCAGAAGCTTTGCCCCAGGCCGATGTAGATCTGCACGCCGTCGCCGGTGTCGCCGTGGATCGGCGCCGCCACGTCCAGCCGGATCGGGCCAAAGCCGGTTTCGTAGCGCAGGCCCAGGCCCGCGCCGGCCTGCCAGTCGCCGATGTCGTCGAAGAACCCGTCCACGCCGACCCGGCCGGCATCGACAAAGCCGACCACGCCGATCCGGTCGGTCACCCGGGCCCGCACCTCGGCGGAACCGGCCAGCAGGTAGGTGCCGCCGATCTGGAAGCTGGGGCCGAAGCCGCGGGTGACCGCGATGCCCAGCGACCGGTAGGGGTGGCCCCGCACGGTGCCGCCGCCGCCGGAAAAGAACAGGTCGTCGCGCGGGGTTTCCAGGAGGGTCGAGCCGAAGATCGCGCCGCCCTGCAGCCGGCCGGCGAGGGTGACGCCATCCTCGGCGCCGAAACTGCGATAGGCGCGGGCGTCGAAGGTCAGCCGGGCGCCCGATCCGGTGGTGCCGAAACCGGTGAACGGCTTCAGCCCCGCATCCAGGTAGAAGCCCTTGCGGGCATCGGCGGCGTTGTCGCGCCGGTCCCAGGTGACGCCCAGGGGCAGCGACAGGCTGCGAAAGCGGAAGGCGCCGCCGGGGTCGCGGCCCTCGGCGTATTCATAGGCGATCCCGGCGCGGGCGGTCAGCGTGTCGGAAAAGTAGTGGCGCAGCGACAGGCCCACCTCGGCGGTGTCGGCGGCATAGTCGATCTCGTCCAGGTGCCCCAGCAGGACCGACAGGCTGGCCGTGGTGTCGGGCGAGAAGGTCGCGGGGCGGTCCAGCGTGAACCCCAGCGAATAGTCGATGCCGCTTTCGCCGGACCCGATGTTGGTGATGCTGCCGTCGATCTTCAGCCGCTCGGCGCCGCCCAGAAGGTTGCGGTGCAGCCAGTAGCCGGTCAGCGCCAGGCCATCCAGGCTGGCGATCTCGGCGCCCAGGGAATAGCGGTGCAGCTTTTCCTCGACCACGGTCACGCCGATGGGCAGCAGGTCGCCGGACACCGGAGCATCGGCCTCGGTCAGGGTGACCGAGCGGAAGACGCCGATGCGTTTCAGCCGGGCCGCGGCGCGGTCCAGTTCGCTTTGGCTGAAGGATTCACCGGGGCGCAGGCCGGCGATCTTGATGATGCGGCGCACCTCCATCCGATCGGCGCCATCGACGGTGACGGGGCCAAAGCGCAGTTTCGGGCCGGGCGACAGGCGGACCTCGGCGGCCAGGGTGGCGTTGGGGTGGTCGGCGACGATGTCTTCGCCGGCGGTCGCCACCTTGGCGTGGCCCACCTCGCGCCAGGCCAGGGTGGCGGCGTCCAGCGCCTCGGTGATGGCGGTGCTGCGGGCGGGCTTGCCGGGGCGGAACACCTCGGGCAGGCGGGCGCCGGGGGGCAAGGGCGCGATGGCGGCGCGGGAAAAGGCAAAGGGTGGGCCGGGGTCGACGGTGACGGCGATGGTGCCGATGCGGGCGGGGGCGTTCAGGGGTGCGATCCCGGCGGCCTCGGCCCCGTCGATGCGGATCGAAATCACGGCCGAGTAATGCCCGGCGGCGTAAAGCGCGCCCAGGATGCGGGCATAATCGGCGCGGGCGGCGGCGAACAGGTCTTGCGGGTCGGTGGTGCCGTCGGCCTGCAGCGACAGCAGCAGCGAGGCGCCGCGCACGGCGCGCTGCACATCCTTGGCGCCGGAGGTGACGGCAAAGTCCAGCCGGTCAAGCGCGGGCAGGGGCGCGGCGGCTAGGGCCAGCGCCAGCGCGGCTGCCGCCGCCCGTCTGCCGATGTGCCCTGTCGTCCGCCTCACCCCGGCCTCCTGCGCTGTCGGCCAAGTATGGGGTGGGGCGCCCGCAAGGGCAACCGGGGGCGGCGGCCTTTCGCCGCCCCCGTTCGGCCTGCGGTCACAGGCCGTATTGTTCGCGCGCGTAGCCGCCCAGGCCCACGGCATCCAGCCGCGACAGCGGGGCCAGGAAGGTGACCTGGATCACGCCGGGGGCGCGGCCGATCTCGATCGCGCCATTGACGGTGGCGCGGTTGCGCACCTCGGCCACGGTCATGCCCAACAGCTTTGCGGCGCGGGCCAGGCCGTTGTCGATGGCCGCGTTCAGGTTTGCCGCCGTGCCGATGACGCTGATCGGGGCCATCGGCTCCAGCGCGGCGACGCCCCATTTCTCGGCCAGCCGCGCGCCCTTGGCGCGTTCCGCGGCGGTGAAGGGGCGGGCCATCGGCGGCAGGTCTTCTTCCAGCGGGAACAGCACCGGGCCGTCGAGCGGATAGTTCTTCACCACCTCGACCTGGATCGTCACGCTGCCCGCCACGTCCATCGTGTGGCCGGCGATTTCGCCATCGCCCTGGCCGGCGTGCATGTCGCCCATGTAGACGCCCGCGCCCTTGACCTTGACGGGGCAGACCAGGATCGCGCCGGCGCGCACGGCGTCGATGTCCATGTGGCCATCGGTCTTGTGCTGGGCCAGTTGCTCGGCGGTGATGCCATAGGCATGCGGCGCGCCGACCAGGAAGGCGCCGAAGTCGCCGGCATTGTGGCTGTCGGGCATCGCCATCGACGGGCAGGTGCCCAGCTGGCCCAGGAAGGGCCGCATCCGCACCAGCGTGCCCGGCATGTCCGAGGGCGC
>JAGPCN010000135.1 GCA_018058035.1 Fuscovulum sp. | reverse complement strand
GCTCGATCGCCTATTTCAACCAGACGGTGGGCGACCGGGTGCTGTTCGCGGTCGACCAGTCGACGCTGTCGCCCGAGGCCCGCGGCATCCTGCAGGCGCAGGCCAACTGGCTGGCGCAGAACCCCGGCTATGCCATCATCATCGAAGGCCACGCCGACGAACAGGGCACCCGCGAATACAACCTGGCGCTTGGTGCCCGCCGCGCGGCCGCCGTGCAGGCCTTCCTGGTCAGCCAGGGCGTCGGCGCCGACCGGATGCGCACCATCAGCTACGGCAAGGAGCGCCCGCTTGAAGTCTGCTCGGAAGAGGCCTGCTATGCCAAGAACCGCCGCGCCGTGACGGTGCTGTCGGTCGGCGCGGGGGTCTGACATGCGGCGCCCGGCTCTTGCCGCCGTTCTGGCCGGAACGGTGCTGTTCGGCGCCGTCGGCCCGGGTGGCGCCGAGACCCTGGCCGACATCCAGGCGCAACTCGGCCAGCTTGCGGCCGAGTTCAACGCCCTTAAGGCCGAGCTGGTCGCCAGCGGCAGTTCGGCCGCCATCGGCGGCGGCGACGCGCTGCAGCGGATGGACGCGATCGAGGCCGAGCTGGCCCGCCTGACCGCCCGCACCGAGGACATCGAGCTGCGGCTGAACCGCGTCGTCACCGACGGCACCAACCGCATCGGCGACATCGAGTTCCGCCTCTGCGAGGCGACCGAGGGCTGCGACCCGATGAACATGGCCCCGACG
Organism: Fuscovulum sp.; assembly: GCA_018058035.1. Classification (GTDB taxonomy): domain Bacteria; phylum Pseudomonadota; class Alphaproteobacteria; order Rhodobacterales; family Rhodobacteraceae; genus Pseudogemmobacter. The sequence continues at coordinate 10,232 of JAGPCN010000135.1, read as the reverse complement.
GCCCCGCTGGGCGGCGACACTGCCGCCGCCGCCACCCCGGCCGAACCGGCCGCCACCGACACCACCGCTGCCACCGGCGGGCCCGAACTTGCCGTCGGCGAACAGGCGGATTTCGACCGGGCCAAGGAGGTGCTCGGTCAGGGTGACTTTCGCGGAGCTGCCGAGCTCTTTGCGACCTTTACCCAATCCTATCCTGGCGGACCGCTGACCCAGGAGGCGCACTATCTGCGCGGCGAGGCGCTGCGCCAGCTGGGCGAGACCGCGAACGCCGCGCGCGCCTATCTCGAGGCCTATTCCGGCAACCCGCAGGGCAGCTTTGCCGCCGACAGCCTGCTGAAGCTGGGCCAGGCGCTTGGCGACCTGGGCCAGACCCCCGAAGCCTGCGTGACGCTGGCCGAGGTGACCACGCAATACCCCGGCAGCATGGCCGCAACGCAGGCGCCGATCGCCATGCAGGGGCTGGGGTGCCCGTGAGATTCCCGTGAGGTTGCCGTGACGGCATCGCCGGAGGCGCTGATCCGCTGGATCGACAGCCAGCCCGAAGAAGACCGCCGGCTGCTGCAGGCGGCAACCGGGCTTGACCAGGGCGGCGAGGTGCTGCCCGGCCCGATGGCGGTGGGGCTGGCCGTCTCGGGCGGCGGCGATTCCATGGCGCTGTTGCACCTTCTGGCCGCCACCGCGCCGCTCATGGGCTTTCGGGTCGAGGTGGCGACGGTGGACCACCGCCTGCGCCCCGAATCCGCCGACGAGGCCGCCTTTGTCGCGCGGACCTGCGCGTCTCTGGGGCTGCACCATGACACGCTGCCCTGGACCGACCACCCCGTCACTGGCAACCTGATGCAGGCCGCCAGCGAGGCCCGGCGCGCCCTGCTGGCGCAATGGGCGCGGCAGCGCGGGCTGGCGCGGGTAGCCATGGCCCATACCTCCGACGACCAGGCCGAAGGCTTTCTGATGGCGCTGGCGCGCGGCACCGGGCTGGATGGCCTGTGCGGCATGCGGCGCGACTGGATGGAACACGGCATCAGTTTCATCCGGCCGCTGCTGCGCATGTCGCGCCAGGACCTGCGCGGCTACCTGCAACGCCACGGCCTGACCTGGTGCGAAGACCCGACGAACGAGGACGACCGCTACACCCGGTCACGGGCGCGCAAGGCGATGAAGGCGCTGGCCCCCCTGGGCATCGTCGAGGGCCGTCTGACCGACACCATGCGCAGTCTGGCGGACGTGCGCCGCGTGCTGGACGTCACCTTGGGCGGTTTCGTCGAACGGTCGGTCCAGGAAGGGGCCGGAACCCTGTTTCTTCGACGCACCCTCTATCTGGACCTGCCCCATCTGCTGCGGCGGCGCCTTCTGGCGCTGGTCATCCGCTGGATGTCCGGCGCCCGCCACCCGCCGCGTTCGGAACCCCTGTTCGAGTTGTCGATGGCCCTGCGCGATCCCTGCACGATGACGCTGGGCGGCTGCATCTTCAAGAATGGGGGCAGCCAGATCGGGATCGTCCGAGAGCCGCGTGCCGTGCAGCCTCGCATCGCCGCAACCGGACGCTGGGACCATCGCTGGCAGGTGGAGGCCGATTTCCAACCCGGCCAGGAGATCGGCGCCCTGGGCGAAGACGGCTTGCAGCAATGCCCCGACTGGCGCGAGACCGGCCTTGCATGGGAAATGCTGCGGGTCACCCCGGCCATCTGGCAGGACGACACCCTGATCGCCGCGCCTTGCGCGGGTTTCGGCGCGGCGACTGCGACATGCGCGCCTTCGTTCCACCAATTCCTCTTATCGCATTGAACCTGTGCCGCAGATGTCTATCTTAGGGACAAAGCCGCGCGGCCCTGACGGCCACGCGGGCGTTACGGGAGTGTTTTCGTGAACAACGCGCGCAACATCGCCTTCTGGGTCGTCCTGCTGCTTCTGATCCTGGCGCTGTTCAACCTTTTCTCGGGCAACCAGTCGACGCTGTCGTCGCGCAGCCTGTCCTATTCCGACTTCATCGCCATGGTCGACGGCGACAAGGTCGCCTCGGTCACGCTGGATGGCGAACGGGTCGTGGTGAAGACCCGCGACGGCAACACCTTCACCACCATCAAGCCCGAAGGCGAGGTGCTGACCGACAAGCTGATCGCCAAGGGCGTCGACGTGCAGGCGACGGCGCAAGAGGAATCCGGCTTCATGTCGATCCTGTCGCTGTGGCTGCCCTTCCTGGTGCTGATCGGCATCTGGATCTTCTTCATGAACCGGATGCAGGGCGGCGGGCGCGGCGGTGCGATGGGCTTTGGCAAGTCGCGCGCCAAGCTGCTGACCGAAAAGCAGGGCCGGGTGACCTTTGATGACGTCGCCGGCATCGACGAGGCCAAGGAAGAGCTGGAAGAGATCGTCGAATTCCTGCGCAACCCGCAGAAGTTCAGCCGCTTGGGCGGCAAGATCCCGAAGGGCGCGCTGCTGGTCGGCCCGCCCGGCACCGGCAAGACCCTGCTGGCCCGCGCCATCGCCGGCGAGGCGGGGGTGCCGTTCTTCACCATCTCGGGCTCTGACTTCGTGGAAATGTTCGTGGGCGTGGGTGCCTCTCGCGTGCGCGACATGTTCGAGCAGGCCAAGAAGAACGCCCCCTGCATCGTCTTCATCGACGAAATCGACGCCGTGGGCCGGGCCCGTGGCGTGGGCATCGGCGGCGGCAACGACGAACGCGAGCAGACGCTGAACCAGCTGCTGGTCGAGATGGACGGCTTCGAGGCGAACGAAGGCGTCATCATCATCGCCGCCACCAACCGCAAGGACGTGCTGGACCCCGCGCTTCTGCGCCCCGGCCGCTTTGACCGCCAGGTCACGGTGTCGAACCCCGACATCAAGGGCCGCGAAAAGATCCTGTCGGTGCATGCCCGCAAGATCCCGCTGGGCCCCGATGTCGACCTGCGGGTGATCGCGCGCGGCACGCCCGGTTTTTCGGGCGCCGACCTGGCGAACCTGGTCAACGAGGCCGCGCTGATGGCCGCCCGCGTCGGCCGCCGCTTTGTCACCGCCGAGGATTTCGACCGCGCCCGCGACAAGGTGCTGATGGGACCGGAACGCCGCTCGATGGTGATGAGCCAGGAAGAAAAGGAAATGACCGCCTACCACGAGGCCGGCCACGCCCTTCTGGGGATCAAGCTGCCCAAGCACGACCCGATCCACAAGGCCACCATCATCCCCCGCGGCCAGGCCCTGGGCATGGTGCAACCGCTGCCGGAGACCGACCGTCTCAGCTGGCACAAGGACGAGATGGAGCAGAAGATCGCCATGGCGATGGCCGGCAAGGCCGCCGAGATCTTCAAGTTCGGGGCCGAGCAGGTCTCGGGCGGGGCGGCCAACGACATCATGCAGGCCAGCCAGATCGCGCGCACCATGGTGATGCGGCTGGGCATGTCGTCCAAGGTCGGCAACGTCGACTATTCCGAGGCGCACGAAGGCTATCGCGGCAACACCGGCGGCTTCTCGATCTCGGCCAAGACCAAGGAAGCGATCGAGGACGAGGTCAAGCGCATCATCGACGAGGGCTATGAACTGGCCTACAAGACCATCTCCGAAAATTCGGTGGAGTTCGATCGTGTCGCGCAGGGCCTGCTGGAATACGAAACCCTGACCGGCGAGGAAATCCGCAAGGTCATGGCCGGCGAAAAGCTGGGCTCGGGCGACGATGCCGGCACGCCGCCGGCGCCGTCGGGCGGCGGCTCGGCCTCGGTCGTGGCGATCCCCAAGACGCGCAAGCCGCGCACCACCAAGCCCAAGCCCGACCCGGAGCCGTCGCCGCTGTGACGGCCGCCGATTGACTGCAAGGCCCCGCCCCGCGCGGGGCCTTTTGCGTCTGCCCCCCCCCAAACCGGATTTCCCTTTTCATCGACAGGCCGTAGGCTTGGCCCGAACCGCGGGCGGGGCAGGGATGATCACGGCATACCGGAATGCAGAGGGACGGCTGACACCCTCGGGCAGCGACCTGGCCCGGCTGGACGGGCTGGTCTGGATCGACCTCGATTCCCCCACCGCGGCCGAGGAATCCGCCGTCGAAGCCGCCCTTGGCCTGGATATCCCCACCCGCGAGGACATGCAGGAGATCGAGGTCTCGTCCCGCCTCTACGACGAAAAGGGCGCGCTTTACCTGACCGCCCAGGTCGTCGCCACGCCCGACGGCCAGGACCCCGAGGTTGGCCCCGTCACCTTCGTCTTGACCGAAAGCCGGCTGGTGACGGTGCGCTACCACCAGCCGCGGTCGATCGGGGTCTTTGCCGCCCGCGCGGCAACCCAGGCGATGGGCTGCACTGATGGCCCCACCGTGCTGCTGGCGCTGATCGAAACCATCGTCGACCGCCTGGCCGACATCCTTGAGGGCGAGGCGCGCAAGCTGGACCTGCTGTCCAAGGCGATCTTCGATGCGCACCGCCCCAACGGCCGCGCCCAGACCCTGCCCGCCCTGTTGCAGCGGATCGGCCGGGCCGAAGACCTGAACAGCAAGGTCGAAGAGGGGCTGAACACGCTGCAACGCATCGTCGCCTACCTGATCACGCCGACCGGCGCCGCCATCGGCGCGCTGAAACGGCTGGAAAAGGCCCGGCTCAAGACCCTGACGCATGACATCCGGTCGCTGCACGAAACCGTCGACAAGCAGGACCGCAAGATCATGTTCCTGCTGGATACCACGCTGGGCGTCATCAACATCCGGCAGGCCGACATCATCAAGATCTTTTCGGTGGTGGCCTTTGTCTTCCTGCCGCCGACCCTGATCGCCAGCGTCTACGGGATGAACTTTGTCCACATGCCTGAACTGAAATGGCCCTGGGGCTATCCGATGGCGATCGGCGCGATGGTGATCTCGGCGCTGGTGCCCTGGGCGATCTTTCGATGGAAGAAATGGCTGTGACCGACTGGGACCCCGACGCCTATGCCGCCTTCCGCGACCTGCGGCTGCGCCCGGCACTGGACCTTCTGGCGCAGGTGCCTGCCCTGCCCTCCGGGCCGGTCATCGACCTGGGCTGCGGCAACGGGGCGGCAGCGGCCGCACTGGCAGAGCGGTTTCCCGGCCGCGCCCTGATCGGCGTCGACCAGTCGGCCGCGATGCTGGACCGGGCCGAGGGCTATGCGCACAAGCACCGCGCCGATATCGCCGACTGGGCGCCAGAGAAGCCCCCCGCGCTGATCTTTTCCAACGCGGCGCTGCACTGGCTGGGCGATCACGCCGGGCTGTTGCCCCGGCTGGCGCGGATGCTGGCGCCGGGCGGCACCCTGGCGGTGCAGATGCCGCGCAATTTCCTGGCGCCCTCGCACCGCTTTCTGCGCGACATCGCGCAGGCGATGTTCCCGGCCCAGTTCGACTTCGTCGGCTACCAGCCGCCTGTCGCCACGGCCACCGAATACTGGCAGATGCTGGCCCCCATTGGTCGCCTTTCGGTGTGGGAGACTGAATACCTGCACCCGCTGGCCGCGACGACCGAGGGCCACCCGGTGCGCGCCTTTACCGCCTCGACCGCGATGCGCCCGCTGGCCGACCGGCTGGCGCCCGCCGATCTGGCCGCCTTTGCCGCCGCCTATGATGCCGCGCTGGAAAGCGCCTATCCGAGGCAGCCCGACGGCGGGGTCCTGTTTCCCTTCCGCCGCCTTTTCCTGACCCTCACGAGGCCCGCATGACCGCACTTGTCCCCACCAACCTGTCGGCCCGCATCGTCTGGCTGGGGGTGCAGCGCGTGCCGGTCCAGGACCTGGTCATCACCTCTGAACCCCTGACCGAAATGCCGCTGACCTTCGCGGGCTTCGCGCCCGAGGTTCACGCCGGCCTGACCCGCCCCGCCTGTTCCCGCGTGCTGAAGCAGCACCCGCGCAATACCCCGATCCGCAACACCCGCCAGCTTTGCGTGGTCTCGGCCGAGGAAATGGCGGCGGTGGCCGAAAAGCTGGGGATGGAGCGGATCGACCCCGCCTGGGTCGGCGCTTCGGTCGTGGTCGAGGGGATCGCCGATTTCACCCACCTGCCGCCGTCCAGCCGCCTGCAGGGGCCCGATGGCGTGACCCTGGTGGTCGACATGCTGAACGAACCCTGCCAGGAACCCGCCGTCACCATGACGCGCGCCACCGGCGGCCAGGGCAAGGCCTTCAAGGCCGCGGCCGAGGGCAAGCGCGGCGTCACCGCCTGGGTGGAGCGCGAAGGCACCCTGCGCCTGGGCGACAGCCTGCGCCTGCACATCCCGCGCCAGCGCGCCTGGACCGGAACGGCGGCGGCGCTGGTCAAAGGATGAAGTCGCCGACCCCCAGGGCCACGGGCGACAGCACATAGATCGCGAAATCGGCCGTCCGGTCGCCGTTCACATCGCCCGAGACCACCCAGCCCGCGCCCGACTGCACCACCCGCAACTGGCCCTCGACGCCCAGGCTGAAGGCCGCATTGCCGATGAAGCTGAAGGCGTTGTTGCCGGCCGTGCTGGCCCGCGCGTCGATCAGCGACAGGTCGATCCTGTCGCCATCGGCGGCCACGAAATCCCGGATCGTGTCGCGGCCGGTGCCGGCCACCGTGCTGTCGGCCAGCGCGGCGAATTCGAACTCGTCGGCGTCGGCGCCGCCATAAAGCTGGTCGGCACCGGCGCCGCCGCGCAGGATGTCGTTGCCGGCCTCTCCCATCAGCGTGTCGCGGTCGCCCTCGCCGAACAGGCGGTCGTTGCCGTCGCCGCCCATGGCCGTATCGGCGCCGCCGCCCATGTACAGCCGGTCGTTGCCGCGGCCGCCGTAAAAGGCGTTGTCATTCATCCCGCCGCCGATGGTTCCAGCCACCGTGTCGACGATGGTGTCGGCGCCGTTCGACCCGGTGACATGGGTAAAGCCGTAGATTTCGTCACCCTGGGCATGGCCGCCGATGCCGATCGTCGTCGAGCCGTAGGTGATGTCGACCCGCACCCCCACGCCCGAACCGGCATAGCTGAGCATGTCGCCCCAGTTCGACCCGCCCGACATTTCGTCGGCGCCGGCGCCGCCGGTCACGGTGTCGATCCCGCCGCCGCCGCTGATCGTGTCGTCGCCGTCGTTGCCGAACATCCGGTCGTTGTCGTTGCCGCCGCCGATCCAGTCATTGCCGACACCGCCATAGATCGTGTCGTTGCCGTCATAGCCGTACAGGCTGTCGGCATCGCCCGGACCCGAGGCCGCAGCATCGCCGAACAGCACGTTGCCGGCCTCGTTGCCCTGGATGAAATCCAGCCCGTTGCTGCCGCGGATGTTCTCGATGAAGCCGTTGACCACCAGCCGGTGGCCGGTGTTCAGCGGGTTGAAATACAGCCCCATCCCGCTGGTCGAATTGCCGAAGGCGTCGGTCGTCCAGCTGAGCCGCAGGTCGGTCTGGGTGGGATAGGTGCCCTGGATCACCAGCCAGTCGATCCCGGTGCCATCGTCGTTGATGGTGATCGTCTGCGTGCCCGTGACCAGAAGGTCGACGACATAGGTGTTGTTGGCCATGGCGAATATCTTCCTGAAACTCCGCGCCCGCAGGCGCCGGCAGATGAAATGATGCCCGCAGTCTAGGCCCGGGCGCCCTTTGGGGCAAGTTGGCTGGCAGGCCTCGGGCGGTGACAAATGCGGTCATGCGCGGCCCCAGCAGCCGGACCGGGGGTTTTTCCCGCTCCAAGGCCCGTCTGCGTCACGGTTTCGGCCCCGGATTTCCCATCGGAAACGCCGGCTGGCGAATTTTGCGGGAATCACGTCGCAATCCGGCGTTGGCTATGCCGCTTCCCTCGGTATCACGTCGCAGACAGAACATCCTGCGCCCCAGGGAGAGCGACATGGCCTTCAAGACCGACATCGAAATCGCCCGCGAAGCGAAGAAGAAGAACATCATGGAGATCGGGGCCAAGCTGGGCATCCCCTCCGAAAGCCTGCTGCCCTATGGCCACGACAAGGCCAAGGTCAGCCAGGAGTTCATCGCGTCGCTGGCCGGCAAGCCCGATGGCAAGCTGGTTCTGGTGACCGCGATCAACCCGACGCCCGCGGGCGAGGGCAAGACCACCACCACCGTGGGTCTGGGCGATGGCCTGAACCGCATCGGCAAGAAGGCCGTGATCTGCATCCGCGAAGCCAGCCTCGGCCCGAACTTCGGGATGAAGGGCGGCGCTGCGGGTGGCGGCATGGCCCAGGTCGTGCCGATGGAAGAGATGAACCTGCACTTCACAGGTGACTTCCACGCCATCACCTCGGCCCACAACCTGCTGTCGGCGATGATCGACAACCACATCTACTGGGGCAACGATCTGGGCATCGACGAACGTCGCGTGGTGTGGCGCCGCGTGATGGACATGAACGACCGCGCGCTGCGCGACATCGTGGTCAGCTTGGGTGGCGTCTCGAACGGCTTCCCGCGCCAGACCGGCTTTGACATCACGGTCGCCTCGGAAGTCATGGCGATCCTCTGCCTGTCGAACGACCTGGAAGACCTGCAAAAGCGCCTGGGCGACATCGTCGTGGCCTACACCCGCGAGAAGAAGCCGATCTATGCCCGCGACATCAAGGCCGACGGCGCGATGACCGTTCTGCTGAAGGACGCGATGCAGCCGAACCTGGTGCAGACGCTGGAAAACAACCCGGCCTTCGTGCATGGCGGCCCGTTCGCCAACATCGCCCATGGCTGCAACTCGGTCATCGCGACCAAGACCGCGCTGAAGCTGGGCGAATATGTCGTGACCGAAGCCGGTTTCGGCGCCGACCTGGGTGCGGAAAAGTTCTTTGACATCAAGTGCCGCAAGGCGGGGCTGAAGCCCTCGGCCGCCGTTATCGTGGCCACCGTGCGCGCGATGAAGATGAACGGCGGCGTCGCCAAGGCCGACCTGGGCGCCGAGAACGTGGACGCTGTCAAGAAGGGCTGTCCGAACCTTGGCCGCCACATCGCCAACGTGAAATCCTTCGGCGTGCCGGTCGTCGTGGCGATCAACCACTTCTACAGCGACACCGATGCCGAAGTGGCCGCCGTCAAGGCCTATGTCGCCGAACAGGGCGCCGAGGCGATCCTGTGCAAGCACTGGGCCAACGGTTCGGCCGGGATCGAGGATCTGGCGCACAAGGTCGTGCAACTGGCGGAATCGGGTGCGGCGAACTTTGCCCCGCTCTATCCCGACGAAATGCCGCTGTTCCAGAAGCTGCAGACCATCGCCAAGCGGATCTACCACGCCGATGACGTGATCGCCGACAAGGCGATCCGCGACCAGCTGAAAGCCTGGGAAGCCGCCGGTTACGGCAACCTGCCGATCTGCGTGGCGAAGACCCAGTACAGCTTCACCACTGACCCGACCGTGCGCGGCGCGCCCACCGGCCACACCGTTCCGGTCCGCGAAGTGCGGCTGTCGGCGGGTGCCGGCTTCATCGTCGCGATCTGCGGCGAGATCATGACCATGCCGGGCCTGCCCAAGGTTCCCTCGGCCGAAGTGATCCGGCTGAACGACCAGGGCCACGTCGAGGGCCTGTTCTAAGGCGCCGCATTGCCCTTGCCGGGCTGTCCCCTTATCTCGGGGGCAGCCTGCAAAGCGGAGAGACGGATGCGGACGCCCGCCGACTGTACCACCATGGCCCATATCCGGGCCGAAATCGACCGGCTGGACGAAGACCTCGTCCGGCTTTTCGCCGAACGGGCGGGCTATATCGACCGTGCGGCCGAGATCAAGGCGACGGCTGACCTGCCGGCGCGGATCGACGGCCGCGTCGAACAGGTGGTGCAGAACGTCCGCCGCCATGCCTCGGTCTACGGACTGCCGCCCGACCTGGTGGAAAAGCTGTGGCGGCGGCTGATCGACTGGTCCATCGCGCGCGAAGAAAGCCGCCTTGGGCCGGATTCATTGAGAAAAGGCTGATCGCGCCGATGACTGCCACCCTGATCGACGGCAAGGCCATCGCCTCCCGGATGCGCGAAGAGACCCGGGCCGAGGCCGCCCGCCTGACCGAGGCCGGCTGGGCGCCGCGTCTGGTGTCGATCTCGGTCGGCGACGTCGCCGCGGCCGAACTTTACGTCCGCAACCAGCAGAAATCGGCCGAGGCTGCTGGCGTCGGCTTCGAGGCGCGCAATTACCCCGACAGCATCAGCCTGGAGCAATTGCAGGGCGTGCTGGCCGGGCTGAACGCCGACCCGCGGGTGAACGGCATCATCATCCAGCGCCCCCTGCCCGCGCATATCCCGGTCAAGGCGCTGCAAAAGGCGGTGCATCCGATGAAGGACGTCGAGGGCATGCACCCCTCCTCCATCGGCA
>JAGPCN010000134.1 GCA_018058035.1 Fuscovulum sp. | reverse complement strand
AAGCAATCGCCGCCTGACGGCGAAGTCTTTCCTCTCGTCGTCGGCAGTCGCCTCCTCCTCGGCTGATGGGGGGCCAGCCCCCCAAACCCCCCGGGGTACTTGCACCGGACAGAAGCAGCCGGTGCTTCATTCTGGCCCAAATACCCCGGGGAGCTCGAGGGGCAGCGCCCCTCGTCAGGCGACATCAGCCATCCCACGCAAACGCCTGTCACAAAACAAAAGACTTGCGGCGGCAGCCGCGCTATTGCTTCACCGCCCGAAGACCGCCTGCGCCTGAGCCTCCAGTCGGGTGCGCTGGAAGGCTGCGAAGTCGTCGGCCGGCTGGCCGGCCTCGATCAGCGCCTGGAACGGGTCGGTGACCTTCGTGCGCACGCCCGCCAGCGCCTCGATCACGGCCAGCCCGCAGAACGGCACCTCGGCCTCGGAATAGCCGCCCTCGTGGATCGCGACCAGCCGGCCGCTGCAAAGCCCCTCCGCCGCCGCCTTCAGAGCCAGCGTCATTTCGCGGAAGGTGCCTGCGTGGGCCTGCATCCGCGCCAGCGGGTCCATCGCGTTCGCGTCCAGTCCGCAGGCCACGACAATGATTTCGGGGCCGAAGGCGCGCAGCGCCGGCAGGACCAGGATCTTCATCGCGTCCAGGTAGGCCTGGTGGCCGCCGCCGGGCAGGAGAGGGATGTTCAGGTTGCAGCCCGCGCCCGCGCCGGTCCCCCGCACCTTGGCGCCGCCGGTGTCGGTCGGGTAGCAGCGTTCCTGGTGCAGGCTGATCGTCAGCGTGTCGGCGCGGTCCAGGTAGATCGCCTCGGTGCCGTTGCCGTGGTGGACATCCCAGTCCACCACCGCTGCGCGCAGGGGGCCGGCCTCGGCCCTGAGCGCCTCGAGCGCCACGGGGATATTGGCAAGCAGGCAAAAGCCCATGCCCTTGTCGGGCAGGCAATGGTGGCCCGGCGGGCGGCAAAGCGCATAGGCGTTGTCGGCGCGGCGGTGCCAGACATCGGCCATCGCCCGCATGGCCAGCCCTGCCGACAGGCAGGCGATCGGGTAGCCGCCCTGCGAGAAGGTGGCGCCTTCGCCCATGTCGCCGCCCTGGGCCGCCGACAGCGCCGCGAAGCGGTCAAGGTAGGCGGCGGGGTGGATGCGCATGAGGTCGTCGCGGGTGGCCGGATCCGCGCCTTGGACGTCAAGCCGGGCCATCAGCCCCGAGACCTCGACCAGGTTGCGCAGGCGGCGCTTGGTCTCGGGGCTTTCGGCATGGGCGCCGGCGGCCAGGGGTTGCAGCCAGGGCTGTACCGGCAGGTAGACCACATGCTCTCCGGCCGAGTGCCACATGCAGCGTTCGTCGTGGTAGAAGGCGGTCATCGGCGCAACCTTTCGGCGGTTTCCGGCTGGTCCCAGCTTGCGCGCAACGGTTGGGCAAAGCAAAGCCCCGGCTGCGGCCACAAGGGTTTGTGTCGTCGGGGCAACCGGCCCACCATATTGCGGGGATGTGGCGCGGGCGATGCGGGACTTCTGAAAAACCCTTTGGGTATTTGCCCTTGGCCGCCGAATCCCGGTAGACTGCGGCGCGTTGCGGGTGGGAGATCGGCATGCAGCGGTACGAATACAAGGTGGTTCCGGCGCCCCGGCGCGGCGAGAAATCGCGGGGCGTCAAGACGACCGAGGACCGCTTTGCCCTGGCCCTGATGACCCTGATGAACACGCTGGGCGCCGAGGGCTGGGACTATGTCCGCGCCGATGTGCTGCCCTGCGACGAGCGGGTTGGGCTGACCGGGTCGAAGACCACGTTCCAGAACATGCTGGTGTTCCGCCGCGCCCTGCCGGGCCAGGAGGGACTGGCCGAGCCGCCCCGGGCGCTGGCGCCCGAGGTGCGGATCGACCCGCCGGCCGCGCCGGTGACGGCGGTGCCGCCGCTGCGGCTGGGCGCCGCCGAGACGCCGATGGGCGCGGCCCCGCCCGTGGGGCCGGCCCGGCCGGGCCTTGCCGCCGAGTGATCAGCCGGCCGCCGCGGCGGCCAGCGCCTGCGGCAGCACCTCTTCCACCACGTCCAGCGCGGCGTCCGGCCCCAGGCTGATCCGCAGGCAGCGGTCCAGCGGAGCCACGCCCGGCATGCGGATGAACAGGCCGCGGGACTGGCACTCGGCCAGCATGCGGCGGGCGAAATCGCCGTCGCGGCCCAGATTGACGGTGACGAAATTGGTGGCCGAGGGCAGCGGGGCCAGCCCGTTTGCCCGGGCGATGGCCTCCATGCGGGCGCGGGCGATCCGGACCCGGGCCTTGACCGCGGCCAGCCAGTCCTGGTCGGCCAGTGCAGCCAGCGCGCCGGCCTGGGCCATGCGGCCCATGCCGAAGTGGTCGCGGACCTTGTCGAAGGCCTGGGCCAGCGACGGTTCGGCGATGGCATAGCCGACGCGCGCCCCGGCCAGCCCGTATCCCTTTGAAAAGGTGCGAAAGCGGATCACCTGCGGGTGATCGGCGGGAATCTCGGGGATCGCGCCTTCGGGTGCCAGGTCGGCATAGGCCTCGTCCAGGATCAGCAGGCAGTGGGCGGGCAGGTTGGCCACAAGGTCCAGAATGGTGCTGCCCGGGTGGTGGCTGCCCATCGGGTTGTCGGGGTTGGCCAGGTAGAGCAGGCGGGCGCCTTGCGCCCGGGCGGCGTCCAGGAGAGCCTGGGGATCCTCATGGGGGCCCAGATAGGGCACGCGGGTCAGCGCACCGCCAAACCCGGTGACGTGGAAGGCAAAGGTCGGATAGGCGCCAAGGCTGGTGACGACCGGGGTGCCGGGGGCCAGGGTCAGCCGGCAGGTCAGGCCCAGAAGGCCGTCGATCCCGGGGCCGACGACAATGCTGGCGGGCGCGCAGCCGTGGCGGGCTGCCAGCGCCTGCTTCAGGTCGTGGTTTTCCGGGTCGCCGTACTTCCACGCCTCGGCCGCCGCCTGCTCCATGGCGGCGATGGCGGCGGGCGAGGGGCCGAAGAGCGATTCATTGGCGCCCAGGCGGGCGCGGAACGGCTGGCCTTGGCGGCGCTCCAGCGTCTCGGGGCCGGTGAAGGGCACGGTGGAGGGCAGGCTGGCGGCGTGCGGGGTCAGGAAGCGGGACATGGCACCGAGTGTGGCGGGGCGCCCGGCCGGCCGCAAGCCGATTTCCGCGCGGAAATCGTGCCGGAATTCGTGCGAATTCCGGTCCCCCGCGTCAGCGCAGGAATTTGCGGCGGGACTCCTCGGCGATGGCTTGCAGCATCTCCAGCCGCGCCAGTTCGGCCTGGGCGGCCTTGCGTTCGGCCGCGTCGGTCAGGGAGGCGAGGTGGGCGCGTTGGGCGGCGGCCTGCTTCTTCAGCGTGATCTCTTCGGGCAGGACGCCGGCCTCGGCCATGATGCGGAAACCGACTGCATCGCCGGGGCTGATGAAGGCATCGCCGGGGCGGTCGGGCAGGGGCTTGCCGGACCCCTCCAGGTGGTCGAGTTGGCCCTTGAGGCGGGCCTTCTGGATCTGGCGTTCGGCGAGGCGGGAGAGCCAGGACATGCGCGCACCTCTTCCGGTGGAGGGATGCGCCTTTGTCGGGCGTTGGGCAAGGGGGGCTTTGCGCCCCCCTCGGCCTGCGGCCTCACCCCCCGCAGAGTATTTGCCAAAGAGCAAGACCGGGGTTCAGCCGAGGTCGGCGAGGCGGGTCAGGGCGGCCTCGATCTTGGCGGCCTCGATCTGGCGGGCTTCGAGGTTCGATTGCGCCTCCATCACCACATCCTCGGGCGCGGATTTGGCGAAGTTGGGGTTGTCGAGGCGGCCCTTGAGGCCGGCGATTTCCTTTGTCAGCTTGTCGAGGGCCTTTTGCAGGCGGGATTTTTCCTCGGCGATGTCGATCAGGCCCTGCAGCGGGATCGCGAAGGCGGCGCCTTCGGCTGAGACGGCGATGGAGCCTTTGGGGCCTGCGCCTTCGGTGACCTGGTCGACGCGGGCGAGGCGCTTGATGAGGGTTTCGTTTCTTTGGAAGGCCAGGCGGGCGTCGTCGGTGAGGGAGGTGGCGACGAGGTCGGCCTTCAGGCCGACGGGGACGTGGACCTGGGCGCGGGCGCTGCGGATGTCGTCGATCAGGGTGGTGACGAAGGTCATTTCGCCTTCGGCGGCCTTGTCGATGAGAGTTGCGGGCAGGGTGGGCCAGTCGGTGTGGACCAGCAGCTTCTTGCGCTGGCCGGTGGTGGACCACAGCTCTTCGGTGAGGAAGGGCATGAAGGGGTGGAGGAGGATCATGCTCTGGTCAAGGACCCAGGCCATGGTGGCCCGGGTTTCCTGCGCGTCGGGGCCGTCGAAGAGCGGTTTGGCGAATTCGACGTACCAGTCGCAGACCTTGCCCCAGACGAATTTGTAAAGGGCATCAGCGGCGGTGTCGAAGCGGTAGGCTTCCAGCGCCTCGTTGACGTCCGCAAGGGTGCGGGCGGTTTCCCCGATGATCCATTTGTTCGCCGTGGCCTTGGGGCTGGGGGCGGGGCCGGTGGCGTAGTTGTCCCAGACGCCGTTCATCTCGGCGAAGCGGCAGGCGTTCCAGAGCTTGGTGCCGAAGTTGCGGTAGCCGGCGATGCGTTGGGTATCCAGTTTCAGGACGCCGCCGAGCGAGGCCATCGCCGCATTGGCAAACCGCAGCGCGTCGGCGCCGTATTCGTCGATGATCTCCAACGGGTCGATGACGTTGCCCAAGGACTTCGACATCTTCTTGCCCTTGGCATCGCGGACGAGGCCGTGCAGGTAGACGGTGTGGAAGGGGATGTCGTTCACCACGGCCAACTGCATCATCATCATCCGGGCGACCCAGAAGAACAGGATGTCCTGCCCGGTCACGAGGACCGAGGTGGGGAAGTATTTCTGGAGTTCCGGGGTGTTGTCGGGCCAGCCGAGCGTGCCGATCGGCCAGAGGCCGGAGGAGAACCAGGTGTCGAGGACGTCGGGGTCGCGGTAGAGCGAGATGCGCGACCAAGCGGTTTCCGAGACCGGCGGCTCGGACGCCTCGGTTACGTCAAAGATGATATCAGCATCCTGCTCGATCTCGAACTTTTCGGCATAGAACCAGCGTGCCTGTTCTGCTGCTTCTTCGAATGTCGATGCACAGAAAGGAACGAGGTTTCCGGCATCCCACCGGGTGCGGAAATCGCCCCATTTCCCTCCGGTTGGCTTGCCATCCGAGCCCAGCGAGTCGCGCATCTCGCCTTCAGCGGCAGGCCCGTACCAAACCGGGATCTGGTGCCCCCACCAAAGCTGGCGGCTGATGCACCAGGGCTCGATGTTTTCCAGCCAGTGGTAATAGGTCTTTTCGCCCGATTGCGGGATGATCTTGGTGCGGCCCGACCGCACCGCCTCCAGCGCGGGTTCCACGATCTTGGCGGTGTCGACGAACCATTGGTCGGTCAGCATTGGCTCGATCACCACTTTCGAGCGGTCGCCGAAGGGCTGCATGATCGGCTTGCTCTCGACGTAGGGCACGCGTTCCAGGTGTTCGGCGCCGGTTTCCTTGTCGATGGATTTCTTCAGGGTGGTGACGGCCAGCCCCTCGGCGGTGATCTGGTCGACCACGCGCTTGCGGGCCTCGTAGCGGTCGAGGCCGCGCAACTCGTCGGGGACGAGGTTGAGGGCGTCGATTTCGGCCTCGGACAGGGTGAAGGGTTGTTCGGCGATGCCCGGCGTGGCGTAGCCCTTGGACACCAGCCAGGCGCGGGACATGCGGCCTGCGATCTCGGCGGCCTGGTCGTAGGGAACGCCATCGGCGCGCATCTGGGCGCGGGTGTCCATCAGGCGGTAGCAGGGGATGCCCGCGCGCTTGGCCACGGCGTAGTCGTTGAAGTCGTGTGCGCCGGTGATCTTGACGGCGCCCGAGCCGAAGTTCGGGTCGGGGTATTCGTCGGTGATGATCGGGATCAGGCGACGGTGTTCCTTTGGCCCCACCGGAATTTCGCAGAGTTTCCCGACGATTGGGGCGTAACGTTCATCCGATGGATGAACGGCGACCGCGCCGTCGCCCAGCATGGTTTCGGGGCGCGTGGTGGCGATGGAGATATAGTCGCGCTCTTCTTCAAAGGTGACGCGGCCCTCGGCGTCCTTCTCGCGGTAGATGTAGGTGGCCCCGCCGGCGAGGGGGTATTTGAAGTGCCACATGTGGCCGGGGACTTCGGTATTCTCGACCTCGAGGTCGGAAATCGCGGTTTCGAAGTGGGGGTCCCAGTTCACCAGCCGCTTGCCGCGGTAGATCAGGCCCTTGTTGTAGAGGTCGACAAAGACCTTGATGACGGCGTCGTGGAAGTTGCCGTCCTCGCCCTTGGGCGCGTTCGGGGCGCCCGACATGGTGAAGGCCTCGCGGTCCCAGTCGCAGGAGGCGCCGAGGCGTTCCAGCTGGCCGCGGATGTTGCCGCGCGACTTCTGCTTCTGCTGCCAGACGCGGGCCAGGAACTTCTCGCGCCCCATCTCGCGGCGCGAGGGTTCGCCGTTCTTGGCCATCTCGCGCTCGGTCACCATCTGGGTGGCGATGCCGGCGTGGTCGGTGCCGGGCTGCCAGAGCGTGTCGTCGCCGCGCATCCGGTGCCAGCGGACGAGGATGTCCTGCAGCGTGTTGTTGAAGGCGTGGCCCATGTGCAAGGAGCCGGTCACGTTCGGAGGCGGGATCATCACCGAAAAGGCCGGCGCGCCGGGTTTCGCATTGGCGCCGGCCGCAAAGGCCTTGGCGTCAAGCCAGAGCTTCGAAATCCGGGCCTCGGCCTCGGCGGCGTTGAAGGTCTTTTCCATCGGCATGGGATACGTCCTTTGCGGTTGGCAGGGGGATAGCGAAAGCGGGCGCAAAGGCCAAGGGGGATGGGGCGGGAAGGCGGCGGTGCATTTCATTGGACGCGGCCGCCGTCGCGGTGCCAAGAAAGCGGCGGGGCAGCGGAGGAACGCGGATGGCAGGGGCGGGCGACAGGGACGGCAAGAGGATTGCGGCCTATGTCTTCTGGGGCGTCGCGGCGGTGTTCCTTGTGGTGGGCGGGGTGTTCTACAAGGTGTCCGGCACGCTGGAGGCCCAGGCGGCGCGGCTGGCCAGCGCCGGCGTCGAGGCCCTGGCCGAGGTGGTCGAGCGGCGCATCGTCACCCGGCGCGAGGTCGACCGCGACGGCGATGAGAAGACGGTGACCAGCCACTATGTGACGGTGGCCTATGCGACCGCCGCCGGCGACCGGGTCGAGGTCGAGGAACAGGTGGGGTCAAGCCGATACCATGCCATGCCCGAGGGGGCGCAGGTGCCGGTCATCTACCTGCCCGAGGACCCCACGGTGTTGGAGTTCGAGCGCGGCGAAACCAAGGGCGAGGCCGGGGTCTTTCGCTGGCTGGGCATCGGGCTGGCCGCCCTGGGCGGGCTGCTGGCGGTGGCGGGGCTGGTGCTGCGGCGGCGGGCGGCGGCGTGACGCCTAGACCGCCCGGTCGAACTTGGTCGACAGGTGGATCAGGCTTTCCGAGGACTTGACCCCGGTCATCGCGCCGATCTGGTCCAGCACCTGGTCCAGCACCTGGGTGTTGGGGCAGGCGATCTGCAACAAGAGGTCGAAGCGCCCCGAGGTGGTATGCACCCGCTCGATCTCGGCGATCGACTTCAGCCGGGTCAGGATCGCGGCCTGGCTGCGCGGCTCCACCGTCAGCAGGACGCTGGCGCGCAGCCGGCCCTCGCGCGCGCCCTCGCCCAGTTTCAGCGTGTAGCCGGCGATCACGCCGCCGGTCTCAAGCCGTTCCAACCGGGCCTGGATGGTGCTGCGCGCCACGCGCAGCCGGCGCGACAGGGTCGCCACCGACATGCGGGCATCCGCCCCCAGAAGGCCGATGATGTTGCGATCGAGGTCATCCATGCAATGTGCCCGGGTTTTTCGTCATTATAACGAGGTTTCGTGTCAGATATATAGTTTTCATCGGTGAAGATGTCGCACATATCGCGCATCCTGAGTGCAGGAAAAGGGCGGCTCATACGCACCTGGCCTGGTTTATCGAAAACCACGCTGGTGCCCGGCCCCGATGGCTTGCACGGGATTGGGCTATGCGTCTTGTTGGCAGAAGGGAAACGCCGATGGGACTGTCGAAGACGATCTGGACCAACCCGACCGAGATGATCCGCAATGTGCAGCCGGAAAACCCGGTGCTGTTCTTTGCGCCTTCGGTCGCTCAGGCGAACGCCCGCCGCTTCATCGACGGCTTTCCGGGGATGGTGACCTATGCGGTCAAGTCGAACCCGGGCGAAGAGATGATCGAGAACCTCGCCGCCGCCGGCATCCGCGGCTATGACTGCGCCAGCGGATTCGAGATCGACCTGATCCGACGGCTCGCCCCCGATGCGGCCATCCACTACAACAACCCCGTCCGCGCCCGCCACGAAATCGCCCATGCGGTGGAAAAGGGCGTCAAAAGCTACAGCGTCGATTCGCGGTCGGAATTGCAGAAGCTGATCGAGATGGTCCCCGCCGAGGGCACCGAGATCAGCGTGCGCTTCAAGCTGCCGGTGGCGGGCGCGGCCTACAACTTCGGCGCCAAGTTCGGCGCGACCAGCGAGCTGGCGGTGGACCTGCTGAAGACGGTGGCGGCGGCGGGCTTCGTGCCCTCGATCACCTTCCACCCCGGCACGCAATGCACCGACCCGCATGCCTGGGAATCCTACATCCGCGAGGCGGCGGATATCGCGCGCAAGGCGGGCGTGACCATCGCGCGGCTGAACGTCGGCGGCGGCTTTCCCAGCCACCGGCTGTCTGCGGTGGTGCCGCAGCTTGAGGAGACCTTTGCGCTGATCGACCGCGTCGCCACCGAAGCCTTCGGCGCCGACCGGCCGCTTCTGGTCTGTGAACCCGGCCGGGCGATGTGCGGCGATGCCTTCACCCTGGCCGCGCGTGTCAAGGCGATCCGCGACGACGCGCATGTGTTCCTGAACGACGGCGTCTACGGCACCCTGACCGAACTGCCGCTGATCGGCGTGATCGACCGCATGCAGGTCGTCAGCCCCGAGGGCAAGCTGCGCATGGCCAAGGCGCGCGACCGCATCGTCTTTGGCCCCACTTGCGATTCGGTCGACCGGCTGCCCGGCGAGATCCCGCTGCCCGGCGACATGGCCGAGGGCGACTACATCATCTGGCACGGGCTGGGCAGCTATTCGGTCGTCACCAACAGCCGCTTCAACGGCTTTGGCGACCTGCAGATGGCAACGGTGCTGAGCCTGTCGGTCTGACCGTTTCCGGCAGCGCGCAAACCCCGCCCCCGGCTGGACATTTCCGGCCGGGGGCGTAGCCTTCGGGGGCGTTTACCAATCCGTCACCGATGGCGGGCAGGCTTGGGGAACGGTGTCGAGAGGAGGGGGCCACGTCTTTCATCGACCGCATGAAGCGCTGGCTGCGCCCGGTCCCGCAAAGCGAGACCGAAGAGACCCTGCCCGCCGGGCAGGGCCTTACGCGCGGGCGGGTCGACCATGTGGTGATCCTGGACGGCACCTTTTCCTCGCTGCGCAAGGGCGAGGAATCGAATGCCGGGCTGACCTTTCAACTGCTGGCCGAAGGCGGGCCGCGGGCGCGGCGGTCGCTTTATTACGAAGAGGGCATCCGCTGGCAGGGCTGGCGCCGCAGCATGGACGTGATCAACGGCGTCGGCATCGACGGCCAGATCTGCCGCGCCTATGGCCATCTGGCCAGCCACTACCGCGCCGGCGACCGCATCTTTCTGTTCGGCTATTCGCGGGGCGCCTTTGCGGTGCGGTCGCTGGCGGGCGTGATCGACCGGATCGGCCTTTTGCGCCATGACGCGGCGACCGAACGCAATGTGACGCTGGCCTACCGCCACTACCGCCAGAACCCCGGCACCGTGGCCGCGCAGGCCTTTGCCCGCGCCCACTGCCACATCGAATCGCCGATCGAGATGGTGGGCGTCTGGGACACGGTCAAGGCGCTTGGCCTGCGGTTGCCGCTGTTGTGGATGCTGACCGACCGGCACCACGCCTTTCACAACCACCACCTTGGCCCCTCGATCCGCCACGGCTTTCACGCCCTGGCGCTGGACGAGACGCGGGCGGTGTTCGAACCCGTGCTGTGGGAATGCCCGCCGGGGTGGGAGGGCAACATCGAACAGGTCTGGTTCCGCGGCGCGCATGGCGACGTGGGCGGCCAGTTGGGCGACTTTGACGCCGCGCGCCCCTTGTCCAACATCCCGCTGGTCTGGATGCTGGGCCGGGCCGAAGCCTGCGGGCTGGACCTGCCGCAGGGCTGGCGGGCGCGCTTTCCCTGCGACCCGCAGGCGCCGATGGTTGGCACCTGGATGAGCTGGGGCAAGTATTTCCTGCTGCGACGCCGCCGGGCGGTGGGCCGCGACCGCAGCGAACGGCTGCACGAAACCGTCACCGGGCGCGCGCGCGGGCGGTTTCCGACCGTGCGAATGCCCGCCGAATAGGGCTTTTGCGGCCTGTCCGGGCTGGCTAAGGTCCGGCCGCACCCGACCGAAGGAGCCCGCAGAATGCGCAATGTCACCCTGGCCGCCACCCAGTTCGCCTGTTCCTGGGACCTGGAGCGCAACGCAGAAGCCGCCGAGCGCGTGATCCGCGCCGCCGCCGCGCAAGGTGCGCAGGTGATCCTGGTGCAGGAGCTGTTCGAGGCGCCCTATTTCTGCATCGAAGAGCGCCCCGAATATTTCCGCCTGGCCCGCCCGGCCGAAGGCCACCCGCTGATCGGCCTGTTCCAGAGCCTGGCGCGCGAACTGGGCGTGGTGCTGCCCTGTTCGTTCTTCGAAAAGGCGGGGCAGGCGCATTTCAACTCCTGCGCGATGATCGACGCTGGCGGCAAGGTGCTGGGCGTCTACCGGAAAAGCCACATCCCGCAGGGCCCGGGGTATGAGGAGAAATACTATTTCTCGCCCGGCGATACTGGGTTCCGGGTCTGGGACACCGCCTTTGGCCGGATCGGCCTGGGCATCTGCTGGGACCAGTGGTTCCCCGAAGCGGCGCGCGCCATGGCGCTGATGG
>JAGPCN010000133.1 GCA_018058035.1 Fuscovulum sp. | reverse complement strand
AAGATCACCAGGAAACCGGAGAGGCCAGGATGGGGAAAGAGGGCGCGGAATAGCATCTTAGGGCCCCGCGATCTGGGGAAGGGCGTTCGCGTCGATATAGGCCTGGGGCGCGTGCAGGGCGGCGGCTGTCGCCGACAGCCAGTCATGCGCGGGGCCGGCCAGCAGGGTCAGGGCGGCCAGGCCCGCGATCAGCATTCCGGGGGCCAGAAGTTGCGCGGCGGGCAGGACGGCGGGGGGGCCTTGCGGCTTCCAGAACAGGGCCGAACCGGAGCGCGACAGGCCCAGCAGGGCCAGGAACGAGGCCAGCAGGATCACCGCCCAGGTCGTGGCCTGGGGCAGCGCCTGCAGCACCATCAGCTTGCCAAGGAAGCCCGACAGCGGCGGCAGGCCCGCAGTGGCGATGGCGGCGATCAGGAACAGCGCGGCCAGCGCTCCGGGCAGGCGGGGGCTGCCGGTGCCGAGATGTGCGCCGCGCGCGCGCGCCAGGTCGGCCACCAGGAACAGCAGCGCCCCGGCCAGGGTGGAATGCACGGTATAGTACAGCGCCGCCGCCGTGGCCTGCGGGGTAAAGGCCGACAGCGCGGTGAAGACCGTGCCCATCGAGGCCAGCGCCGCATAGGCGGCCAGCGTGCCCAGGCTGCGCGCACCCAGGATGCCGATGGCCCCCAGGGCCAGCGTCACCAGGGCTACGGGCAGCAGCAGGGGGCCGATCAGCCCGGCGGTCAGCGCCAACTCGGGCGGAAAGACCAGCGTCCCAAAGCGCAGCGCGGCATAGGCGCCAACCTTGGTCATCACGGCGAACAGCGCCGCGACCACTCCGGGTGCTGCGGCATAGGTGCCGGGCAGCCAGAAGTGCAGCGGCACCAGCGCGCCCTTGACCGCAAAGACCAGCATCAGCAGCACCGCGGCCACCCGGATCAGCGCGTGGTCGCCCTGCGGCAAGAGCGGCAGCTTGACCGCCAGGTCGGCCATGTTCAGCGTGCCGGTGACGGAATAGAGGGTGGCCAGCGCGAACAGGAACAGCGTCGATCCGACCAGGTTCACCGCGACATATTGCAGGCCGGCGCGCAGCCGCGGCCCGCCTCCGCCATGCACCATCAGCCCGTATGAGGCGATCAGCAGCACCTCGAAGAACACGAACAGGTTGAAGGCGTCGCCGGTCAGGAAGGCTCCGTTCAGGCCCATCAGCTGAAACAGCCACAGCGCGTGGAACTTGCGGCCGCCGATGTCCCAGCCGGTGGCGATGGCCTGCACCAGCACCACCAGCGACAGCGAGGCGGTCAGCAGCAGCATCAGCGCCGACAGCCGATCCAGCACCAGCACGATGCCGAAGGGCGCGGGCCAGTCGCCCAGCCGGTAAAGCTGCGGGCCATCGGCCGAAGCCAGGAACAGCGCCAGCGCGATCGCCACCAGCGCGGCGTTGCCCGCCAGCGTCAGCGCCCGTGCAGCGCCGGTGCCGAAGCGGGCGGCGAACAGCAGCACCGCCGCCAGAAAGGCGGGCAGCACGACGGGGGCGATGATCCAGTGGCTCATTGCGCGCCCTCGTCGCGGTCGGGGTCGACCTTGTCGTGGCCCAGTTCCAGATAGCTGCCGATCGCCATCATCACGATGACGGCCGTCATCCCGAACGAGATCACGATGGCGGTCAGCACCAGCGCCTGGGGCAGCGGGTCGGTGGGCAGGTCGATGGTGCCGACAATGGGCTCGGCGCCGGTCTTCAGCCGCCCGGCGGCAAAGATGAACAGGTTGACCGCATAGGACAGGTAGGTCAGCCCCAGGATCACCGGAAAGCTGCGCAGGCGCAGGGTCAGGTAGATGCCGACGGCGGTGAAGAGGCCGATGGCGATGGCGATCAGGGCCTCCATCAGCGGGGCTCCTCGCGGTCTTCGGTGTGCTGGGCAAAGCGCGACAGCGACGACAGCGCCAGCATCACCGCGCCCAGGACGCAGAGGAACACGCCTAGGTCGAACAGGGCGGCGGTGGTCAACTCGATCTCGTCCAGGGGCCAGAGGTGCAGGTAGCTGTAGCCCGAGGTCAGGAAAGGCCAGCCCATCGCCCAGGCCGCCGCCCCGGTCAGGGTGGCGGTGGTGACGCCGGCCGCGATCAGGACCTGCGGTTGCAGGCGCTGGCGGCGTTCCGACCAGACGAAGCCCGAGGCCATGTATTGCAGCAGAAGCGCGATCGACACCACCAGGCCGGCGACGAAGCCGCCGCCCGGCAGGTTGTGGCCGCGCAGGTAGATGAACACCCCCACCATCAGCGCCAGCGGCATCAGGAACCGGGTGCCCGCGACCAGCATCAGCGGATGCGGGTCGCCCGCGTTCTGGCCCAGCCGCAGGCCCTGCAACCGTTCGACCGCGCGGCGCGACGACAGCACACTGGCGGCCAGCGCAAAGATCACCAGCGCGGCGATGCCCAGCACGATGATCTCGCCATAGGTGTCATAGCCGCGGAAGTCGACGATGATGGTGTTGACCGCGTTGGTGCCGCCCGCTCCGGGCTTCGACTGCGCCCAGTGAAAGGCGCTGACCGGGGCAAAGGAGGCCTCGCGCGTCATCAGCGCCCAGGCCAGCAGGCCCGCGCCCAGGCCTGCCGCCGCCGCCAGCGCGCCGTCGCGCAGGTGGCGGGCGGGATGGCTTTCGCGGGGCGTCTCGGGCGGCAGGAAGTTCAGCGCCAGCAGCATCAGAAGAATGGTCACCACCTCGACCGTGATCTGGGTCAGTGCCAGGTCGGGGGCCGACAGCCAGGCAAAGCCCGCCGAGAGAAGAAGCCCGACGATCCCGGTCAGCAGCAGCGACAGCACCCGGTCGCGGTGGCGGGCTAGGGTGGCCAGCGCGGCCAGCGCCATGACCGCCCAGCCGATCACCGGCGCGGCCTGCAACGGCAGCAGGTCGCGGGTGCCGGGGCTGTGGGGGCCGGTCAGGAAAGCATGGGCGCCGAGGCCGACGATCACCGCCACCGTCGCCGCCAGGGCGCGCGCCAGGGTGCCGTCATGGACTGCGGCGGTCAGGCCGCGGGCGGTGGCCGTCAGGCCCGCCATCGCGGCATCGAAGATCGCCTTGGCCTCGGGGCGGGGGGCGCTGTCCCACAGCGCGCGCAGGCGGGCAAAGCCGCCCAGCATCATCAGCCCGCCGCCGATCGCTGCCAGCGACATCCACAGCGCGGCCGCGTCAAGGCCGTGCCAATGGTAGATCTTCAGCGCGACGGCGTTGCCGGTGGTGGCCGAGGCGGCGGCATCGACCAGCGGCCCGAAGCTCGCCATCGGCACAAGGCCCGAGACGACGACGACCACTGCCAACAACGCCGGCGCCGCCCAGAGGCCGGGGCCGGGGTCATGCGCCCGGGCGTCGCCGCGCGGCGCGCCCAGGAAGGCATGCGCCAGGAAGCGCAGGGAATATCCGACCGACAAAAGCGCGCCCAGGGTGGCCAGCAGGGCCACCAGGGGCGTGACATGGGCGGCGTTCTCCAGCAACAGCTCCTTGGAGAGGAAACCGTTCAGCGGCGGGATGCCGGCCATCGACAGGGTGGCCACGGCGGCGATGGCAAAGGTCAGCGGCATCGCCCGGCGCAGGCCCCCCAGCCGGCGGATGTCGCGGGTGTGGGTGGCGTGGTCGACGATGCCCGCCACCATGAACAGTGCGGCCTTGAAGCTGGCATGGGCCAGGATGTGCAGCATCGCCGCCGCTGCCGCCCCTGGCGTGCCCAGGCCCAGAAGAAAGGTGATCAGGCCCAGGTGGCTGACGGTGGAAAAGGCCAGGATCGCCTTGAGGTCATCCTTGAAGAAGGCGATCTTGGCGCCGACCAGCATGGTCACCAGCCCGGCGGTGGCAACGGTTGCCGTCCATTCCGGCGTGCCCGCCAACACCGGCCACAGCCGCGCCATCAGGAAGAGGCCAGCCTTCACCATCGTCGCGGAATGCAGGTAGGCCGACACCGGCGTCGGCGCGGCCATGGCATGCGGCAGCCAGAAGTGGAACGGAAACTGTGCCGACTTGGTGAAGGCGCCCAGAAGGATCAGCGCCAGTGCCAGCGGATAAAGCGGCGAGGCCTGGATGACGTCCTTCTGCGCCAGGATTGCCGACAGGTCGTAGGACCCGGCGATCCGGCCCAGCACCAGAACGCCCGCGATCAGCGCCAGCCCGCCGCCGCCGGTGACCGCCAGCGCCATCCGCGCGCCCTGCCGCCCCTCGGCCCGGTCTCCCCACCAGCCGATCAACAGGAACGACGACAGCGAGGTCAGCTCCCAGAACACCAGCATCATCAGCAGGTTTTCCGACAGCACGATGCCCGTCATCGCGCCCTGGAACAGCAGCAGATAGGTCAGGAACCGGCCCAGCGATTCCCCTGCGGCCAGGTAGAAACGGGCGTAAAGGATGATCAAGAGGCCGATGCCCAGGATCAGGCCCGCGAACATCAGCGACAGGCCGTCGATGCGGAAACTGGCCGAAAGGCCGATGGCGGGAAGCCAGTCGAAGCGGGAAAGCACGACCTCTCCCCCCAGCACCGCGGGCGCGTGGGACAGAAGGCCCAGCAAAGCCGCAAGCGTGGCCGCCGCCGCCGCCAGCGCCGCCGCATCGCGCCCCAGCCGCCCTGCCGCCACCGGCAGAAGCGCGCCAAGAAAGGGAAGCGCGGCGATCAGGGCGGGCGTCACGGGCGGGTCTTTTCCTCGTCGGGGCGGTCGGCGCGTTGGGGCGGTCGCAGGCGCGTCGCGGCGGGTCTGGTGTCAGATTGTGACTTGCCGCGCCGGGTTCAACCCCGTCAAGCCCGATTGCACCGGGTGCGGAAGGTCGCAGGTCAGGCGGTGCGCAGCGTGATGTCGGCCGGAAGCGACCCGTTCAGCACCGTCAGCGCGTTCGGCAGGTCGTTGCCGGCGATCCAGGCGCGGGCCTCCTCGGGCGTCTTGCCGTGATGCGCCCAGCGGGCGGTCAGCCGGCGGACCAGCTCGGCCTCGGGGACGTCCAGGAACACGGTCAGGTCGAACAGCGGCGCCAGGTCGCGCCAGGGCGCCTGGTCCAGCAGCAGGTAGTTGCCCTCGACGATCAGGATGCGGTCCTGCGGCCCGACGACATCGGCGGCGGCGCGCGACAGTTCCATCGTACGGTCGAAGATCGGGATCGCCACCTCGTCCTCGTCGCGCAAGCGGCGGATCAGGTGGGCGAAGCCCATCGCGTCGAAGGTGGGGGGCGAGCCCTTGCGCGCGCGCAGGCCGCGGGCGTCCAGCACCGCGTCGTCGTAGTGGAAGCCATCCATCGGCACCACGCGGGCGCCGGGCGACAGGTCACGCGCCAGCGTCTCGGCCAGGGTGGACTTGCCGCTGGCGGGCGGGCCGGCCAGCGCCACCAGGAACCGCCCGGGACCATCGGCCCGGGCGCGAATCAGGTTCACCAGTCCTTCGGCGTTCATCGCCTTTTCCTTCCTGCGTGCCAGCGGCCCCTCGTCGGAGACTTCGTCCCTCCTCGGACGGGTGGCCCCCGTGCGAGGAGGAGACGAAGTCGAACGACGAGCCGCCCGCGCAACCTGCCTCAGGCGGCTTCGGTCACCCCTTCGGGCAGCTTCGCCCCGGTCATGAAGGCCACCGCGTCGGACATGGTGTAATCCGACGGCTTGATCACGCACAAGCGGCTGCCCAGCCGGTGGATGTGGATGCGGTCGGCGATCTCGAACACATGGGGCATGTTGTGGCTGATCAGGATGATCGGGATGCCGCGGTTGCGGACATCGCGGATCAGCTCCAGCACCCGGCGGCTTTCCTTGACGCCAAGCGCCGCCGTCGGTTCGTCCAGGATCACCACCTTCGACCCGAAGGCCGCCGCACGCGCCACCGCCACCCCCTGGCGCTGGCCGCCCGACAGGGTTTCCACCGCCTGGTTGATGTTCTGGATCGTCATCAGCCCCAGGTCGTTCAGCTTTTCGCGGGCGAACTTCTCCATCCGCGGCCGGTCCAGCTGACGGAACAGCGCCCCCATCAGGCCCGGCTTGCGCAGCTCGCGCCCCATGAACATGTTGTCGGCGATCGACAGCGCGGGCGACATCGCCAGGGTCTGGTAGACCGTCTCGATGCCCGCGGCGCGGGCCTCGATCGGGGTCTTGAAGGCGACCTCGCGGCCGTCCAGCCAGACCTGCCCCTCGTCGGGCACCACGGCGCCCGAGACGGCCTTGATCAGGGTCGACTTGCCGGCGCCGTTGTCGCCGATCACGGCCAGGATTTCGCCGGGATACAGCTCGAAGTCGCAGTTGTTCAGCGCGGTGACCTTGCCGTAGCGCTTGGTCAGGCCGCGCGCCTTGAGGATGGGTTCCTGCGTCATGCCGATACCTTTCTGATCCACTGGTCCACGGCGACGGCGAAGATGATCAGCGCGCCGATCAGGAAGAAGGTCCATTGCGGGTCGGTGCCGACAAGGCGCAGGCCCATTTCGAAGACGCCGACGATCAGGGCGCCGAAGAACATGCCGACGATGCTGCCGCGCCCGCCGAAGAGCGAGATGCCCCCGATCACCACGGCGGTGATCGACTGGATGTTGCCCAGTTGCCCGG
Organism: Fuscovulum sp.; assembly: GCA_018058035.1. Lineage (GTDB taxonomy): Bacteria > Pseudomonadota > Alphaproteobacteria > Rhodobacterales > Rhodobacteraceae > Pseudogemmobacter. Next base: position 4,492 of record JAGPCN010000133.1, on the reverse strand, counting down.
TCGAGGCGGTGGGCGAGACCGAACCGAAGCGGCCGATCATCACCCAGCCCGCGATGGCGCAGAAGAGGCCCGCCAGGGCATAGACCTGGATCAGCGTCTTCTTGGTCGGCACGCCGGCCAGTTCCGCCGCCGCCGGGTCGTCGCCGGTGGCATAGACATAGCGGCCCCAGGCGGTCTGGCGCAGCACATAGGACAGGATCGCCACCAGCGCGATCATCAGGAACACCGCGAACAGCACCTTGACCCCGGTGCCCGCCGCCGCGTCCATGGTGACGAAGCTGGTGGGGATGGTCGACTGGTCGACGCCCTCGGGCGCCTTGGGCTGGCCCCAGAACACCACGTCGCTGCCCCAGAACCCCAGGAACGGCGCGTTCGCCTCGACGTCCGAGGACCGGATCGTCTCGTTCGCCGAGAAGATGAAGTTCGAGGCCAGCAGGATCTGCCAGGTGCCCAGCGTGACGATGAAGGGCGGCAGTTTCATCCGTGCCACCAGCCAGCCGTTCGCGGCCCCCATCAGCAGGCCGCAGATCAGGCCGAAGGCCACGGCGGCGACGGGGGGCAGCTTGAACAGGAACGAGAATTCCAGAAAAGGCAGGATGCCCGAGATCACGTCGGGCATCGAGACGGTCACGCCGGTGATCCCGACAAAGCCCATGATCACCGAGCAGAACACCGCGATGGCGCCCACCGACAGGTCGATGCCGGCGGTCAGCACCACCAGCGTCTGGGCGCAGCCCAGGATGCCGACGATGGCAATCTGTTGCAGGATGGTCGACAGCGTCGCGGCCTTGAAGAAGTTGTCGGCGGCAAAGCCGAAGACGACAAGCGCGACCAGCAGGACGATCATCGGCACCGCCGAGGGCGTCTGGTGCAGCCAATGCTGCAGCTTCTTCAGCGCGCTTTCGGGCTCGTGGAATTCGGCCACCGTCTCGGATGCGCCCTTCAGCCCGGCCTCGTAACTGCTCGAGACCGACTTCGCGTCGTTGGACATGGGTTCCCTCCCTCTCGGCCGCCCGTGGCGGGACGGTCCGGTTATGCGAAGGGCGGCGCGATGGCCGCCCTTGCATGTCAGCATGGGGTCAGGTGCCGCCGCAAATCAACTGCGGCGTAAGCCGGTCAGGCCGTGGTCAGGCGGGGGCAATCAGCCCCAGCACAGCTCCAGGCCCTTGGCGGTGTCGATCGAGGTCACGCCCTCGGCCGGCTTGTCGGTGATCAGGGCCACGCCGGTGTCGAAGAAGTTCTTGCCCTCGGTCGGCGCCGGCTTGGTGCCGTCGGCGGCATATTTGGCGATGGCTTCGACGCCCAGCGAGGCCATCAGCAGCGGATACTGCTGCGAGGTGGCGCCGATCACGCCGGCCTTCACGTCCTCGACCCCCGGGCAACCGCCGTCGACCGAGACGATCAGCACGCCCTGGTCCTTGCCGGCGGCCTTCAGCGCCTCATAGGCGCCGGCGGCCGAGGGTTCGTTGATGGTGTAGACCACGTTGATGTCGGGGTCCTTGGCCAACAGGGCCTCCATCGCCTTCAGGCCGCCCTCTTCGTTGCCGGCGGTGACTTCGTTGCCGACGATGCGCGGGTCGGTCTCGTCGCCCCACTTGGCGATGTCGACGGTGTCGATGCCGAAGCCGGTCAGGAAGCCCTGGTCGCGCAGCACGTCGACCGAGGGCTGGCTGATCGCCAGGTCCAGCATCGCGATCTTGGCGCTGGCGGCGGCATCGCCCATCGTCGCGGCGGCCCATTGGCCGATCAGCAGGCCGGCCTGGAAGTTGTCGGTGGCAAAGGTGGCGTCGGCGGCGTCGATCGGGTCAAGCGGCGTGTCCAGCGCGATCACCAGCACGCCGGCATCGCGGGCGGCCTTGACCGAGTCGACGATGGCCTTGGTGTCCGAGGCGGTGATCAGGATGCCCTTGGCGCCGTCGGCCACGCAGGCCTCGATGGCGGCAACCTGGCTTTCATGGTCGCCGTCGATCTTGCCGGCATAGGATTTCAGCGTCACACCCAGTTCGGCCGCCTTGGCCTCGGCGCCTTCCTTCATCTTGACGAAGAAGGGGTTGGTGTCGGTCTTGGTGATCAGGCAGGCGGCGACGCCGTCGGCCGAGGCCATGCCGGCCGACAGCGCCAGCGCGCCAGCGCCCAGAAGGGCTTTGGTGGTGAATTTCATGGTGGTCCTCCCAAGGGTGGGCCGTTTCGGCCCCGTTGCAATCTCCCGGCGCGGCCGCGGTTTCCCGTGGCGCTGAGCTTTAGAAACACCGAATCTCCCGGCTGCGTCAAGATAAATAAATCACTCTGAATTATTATTGACTTCGGGCTGATTCGCCCGCCAATCTGACCGCAGCCGCCCGATGACTGGGCGGGGGGAGGATGGCGCAAGGATGGTTTCGGAACTGGCGGCCGATCTGCGGGCGGTGCCGGACGGGGGCGGGCCAAGGGGCTCGAACCAGTCGGGCATGCGGGCGCACAACGAGCGGCTGGTGCTGAGCCTGGTGCGCCAGCACGGCGCGCAGGCCAAATCCGACATCGCGCGGATGACGGGGCTGTCGGCGCAGACCGTCAGCGTCATCATGCGGGCGCTGGAACAGGACGGGCTGTTGCTGCGCGGCGAGCCGATGCGCGGGCGGGTGGGCCAGCCCTCGGTGCCGATGCGGCTGGCGGCGGACGGAGCATTCTTTCTGGGGCTGAAGGTGGGGCGGCGGTCTGCCGACCTGATGCTGGTCGATTTCCTGGGTGGCGTTCGGGCGGCGCGGCGGCGCACCTACCGCTATCCCACGCCCGATGCGGTGACGGGGTTCGTCGCCGAGGCGCTGCCGCAGCTGGTGGCGCAACTGCCCGCCGAATTGCGCGGGCGGGTGGGGGGGATGGGCGTCGCGATCCCGTTCCAGCTGTGGAACTGGGTCGAGGTGATCGGCGCGCCGCAACAGGCGATGGACGCCTGGCGCGGCCGCGACATCGCCGCCGAACTGGCCGAGATGTCGGGCCTGCCGGTCTATGTGCAGAACGACGCCACCTCGGCCTGCGGGGCGGAACTGGTGTTCGGCACCGGCGAAAGGCCGCGCGATTTCCTGTATTTCTACTTCGGCACCTTCATCGGCGGCGGGCTGGTGATGGGGGGGCAGTTGTTCCTGGGCCGCACCGGCAATGCCGCGGGGGTGGGCCCGATCCCGGTGCCCGGCCCCGATGGCCGCTTCTTGCGGCTGTTCGACGTGGCCTCGCTGTCGGTGCTGGCGGCGGCGGCGGAACGGGCCGGGGTGTCGTCGGATCACATCTGGGAACAGCACCTGCACTGGCAGGTGCCCGCCCCGGTGCTGGAGGCCTGGATCGACAGCGCGGCGCAGGGGCTGGCGCATGCCACCCTGGCCGCCGCCGCGCTGCTGGAGCTTGAGGCGGTGCTGATCGACGGCTGGATGCCGGTCGAGGTGCGGGCCGAGATCGTGCGCCGCACCCACGCCGCCTTTCACCGGCTGGACCTGGCGGGGGTGGAACCCCCGGTGATCCGCCAGGGCACGGTCGGGGCCGATGCCCGCGCGCTTGGCGCCGCGGCAGTGCCGCTGTCGCAGCGCTACCTGCTGGACCAGAACGCCCCGGCCCGCGACGCCGGAGGATAGGGGGCAGGGCTATCCCTGCGGCGTCATCGCCTTGCGCTGGCGGGCGCGCTCCAGCCCCAGCCGATGCTCGCGCCAGATGATCAGCACGCCGGCCAGGATCACCAGCGAGGCGCCCCCCAGCATCGTCCAGGTCGGCACCTCGGCAAAGATGAAATAGCCGATCGCCAGCGAAAAGATCATCGAGGCATAGTCGAAGGGCGCCACCAGAGAGGCATCGGCCTCGCGGTAGCTTGAGGTCAGGAGGATCTGCCCGACCCCGCCCAGAAGCCCGGTCCCGACCAGAAGCGCGGTCTCGAACGGCGTCGGCCAGACCCAGCCGAACGGCAGGGTGACGAAAGACAGGCAGGTGGCGGTGATCGAGAACCAGAACACGATGGCGGCGGTGCGTTCGGTCTGCACCAGCTTGCGCACGAAGACCTGGGCCAGGGCGGCAAAGACCGCGCTGCCCAGGATCAGCGAGGCGCCGAAGGCTTCGCGCATCGTGGCCTCGCCCTCGGACATCAACGACAGCCGCGGCGACAGCACGATCAGCACTCCGGTCAACCCCAGGGCAACCGACAGGATGCGAAAGGCGCGCACCTCCTCGCCCAGGAACATCGCGGCAAAGACGACCGTCAGCAGCGGCGCGGCATAGCCGATGGCGGTGACCTCGGGCAGCGGCAGGTAGCCCAGGCCGGCAAAGCCCAGGCCCATCGAGACCGTGCCCAGCACGCCGCGCCAGACATGCCCGATCGGCTTGTCGACGCGGAAGCCGGTTGCCAGCTCGCGCCGCCAGGCCAGCCAGGCCACGATCACCGGCAGGGCAAAGAACGACCGGAAGAACACCGCCTGGCCGCCCGGCACATGGTCGGCGGTGGCCTTGATCATCGCCGACATGACGATGAACACCA
>JAGPCN010000132.1 GCA_018058035.1 Fuscovulum sp. | reverse complement strand
GCGCCGGGCGGGCCTGACCGTGCTGCCATTGGCGCGCGAAGGCTGGATCGCCCCCGACCGCTTCGCGCTCGAGCGGCCCGACTGCGCCATGCTGCGCCGCAAGCTGCGCAAGGCCGCGGCCGAGGGTGTGATAGCCCGCTGCGAGGCCCCCGTGATGGCCGAACTGCAACGCCTGAACGCCGACTGGGTCGCGACCCATGGCGGCGAGCTGGGCTTTTCGATGGGCCGGTTCGAGCCGGGCTACCTGGCCGGGCAGCGCATCTATGTCGCCCGCAAGGGCCTGCGCCCGGTCGGTTTCGCCAGCTTTCACACCGGGCCGGCGGGCTGGTCACTGGACCTGCTGCGCCCCCACCCCGCGGCGCCTGACGGCACCGCGCAGGCGCTGATCGCCGCCGCCATCGCCGATGCGGCCCGCGCCGGCGTGGCCCGGCTCTCGCTGGCCGCGGTGCCCGAACCCGCCTTTGCCCCGCGCGGGGTGCTGGGGCCGATCTTCCGGCTGTGGCCCGGGGCGGCAAGGTCGGCGGCGGGATTGCGGCAGTTCAAGCAGGCCTTCGCCCCGCGGTGGGAACGGCTGTACCTGATCGCGCCCGGGCCCGTCGCACTGGCCCTGGCCGGCTGGGACCTGCGCCGCGCCATCGCCCATCCGCCGCCCGTCGTCGCCGTCCCCGACAAGCCGGCCGAGACGCCGATTGCATCGCCGGTTTCCGCATGGCACATGGGTCGTCGCTGACTGCCTGCTGAAAGGGGCCCCGCCATGACCAAGGACGCGCTTTCCCGCTTGCTTGACACCCGCGACTGGCTGATGGCCGATGGCGCGACCGGGACCAACCTGTTCAACATGGGCCTCTCGTCGGGTGAGCCGCCCGAGTTGTGGAACGTCGACAAGCCCGACAACATCCGCACCCTCTACGGCGCCGCGGTCGAGGCCGGGTCCGACATCTTCCTGACCAACACTTTCGGCGGCAACGCTGCGCGGCTGAAACTGCACAACGCGCAAGGCCGCGTGCGCGAGCTGAACCGCGTCGGCGCCGCCCTTGGCCGCGAGATCGCCGACCGCGCGGGCCGCCCGGTGGTGGTGGCCGGTTCGGTCGGCCCCACCGGCGAGATCTTCGAGCCGATGGGCAGCCTGACCCACGCCCAGGCGGTGGAAATCTTCCACGAACAGGCCGAAGGGCTGAAAGAGGGCGGTGCTGACGTCCTCTGGGTGGAAACCATCTCTGCCCCCGAGGAATACAAGGCCGCCGCCGAAGCCGCCGCCCGCGCCGGCATGCCCTGGTGCGGAACCATGAGCTTCGACACCGCCGGCCGCACCATGATGGGCGTGACCTCGGCCGCGATGGCCGAAATGGTGGAAAAACTGCCGAACCCGCCGATCGCCTTTGGCGCCAACTGCGGCGTCGGCGCCAGCGACCTGATGCGCACCGTGATGGGCTTTGTCGCCACCGGCAGCGCGCGGCCGATCATCGCCAAGGGCAACGCCGGCATCCCCAAGTACCACGACGGCCACATCCACTATGACGGCACGCCCGAGCTGATGGCGGAATACGCCGTGCTGGCGCGCGACGCCGGGGTGCGGATCATCGGCGGCTGCTGCGGCACCATGCCCGAACACCTGAGGGCGATGCGCGCCGCGCTGGAAAGCCGCCCGCGCGGCCCGGCACCCACGCTGGACGACATCCAGGCCAAGCTGGGCGCCTTTTCCTCGGCCTCGGACGGCACCGGCGACGATGCCGGCGGCGCGCGCCGGGAACGCCGCGGACGGCGGGGCTGACCCCCCGAATTTTCGTCGAAAATTCGCAGGCTGGCCTAGAACAGGCTCAGTTGCGCCCCTGGCCGCGGCGGCGGCGCGAACAGGTCGCAGCGCAGCGGCGGCAGGTCCACGGCCAGCCCCAGCCGGGCGCAGGCCTTGTCGAAGCGCTGCGCGATCAGCCGCGCCCACAGCCCCTCGCCCCGCATCCGGCGGCCCCAGGCCGGATCGTAGTCGCGCCCGCCATGCACCTCGCGAACCCGGGCCATCACCTTGGCCGCGCGGCCCGGCTCGGCCTCGGCCAGCCAGTCGCGGAACAGGCCCACCACCTCGCGCGGCAGCCGCAGCATGATCCAGCTGGCGGCAACGGCACCCGCCTCGCGGACGGCCGCAAGGATCGGCTCCAGCTCGGAATCGGTCAACCCGGGGATCACCGGCGCCACCATTGCCCTGACCGGGATGCCCGCCTCGGCCAACCGGCGGATCACCTGCAGGCGGCGGGCGGGCAGGGCGGCGCGCGGCTCCATCCGCCGCGACAGGCCGGCATCCAGCGTTGTGACCGAGATCCCGACCCGCAGCAGGCCCTGCGCCGCCATTGGTGCCAGCAGGTCAAGGTCGCGCTCGATCAGCGTGCCCTTGGTTGTGATCGCCAGCGGGTGGCCAAATTCCGCCAACACCTTGACCACCTCGCGCATCAGGCCCAGCCTGGCCTCGATCGGCTGATAGGGGTCGGTATTGGTGCCCAGAGCGACCGGGCGGGGAATGTAGCCACGGGCGCGCAGCTCGCGCTCCAGCTCGGCCGCGATGCCGGGGCGGGCGATCAGTTTCGTCTCGAAGTCCAGCCCCGGTGACAGGTTCAGCCAGGCGTGGCTGGGGCGGGCAAAGCAGTAGATGCAGCCATGCTCGCAGCCGCGATAGGGGTTGACGCTGCGGTCGAACGGCAGGTCGGGCGAACGGTTGTAGCTGAGCGCCGAGCGCGGGCGTTCAGCCCGCACCTCGGTGCGGATCAGGCGGTCGTCCTCGGCGCGGTTCCAGCCGTCGTCGACGGCCTCGCGGGTGGTTGCCTCATACCGCCCGGCGGCGTTCGACTGCGCCCCGCGGGCGCGGGTCCGGTCGCCGGGCAGAAGGGTGGGGTGCGGGCTCATCGGCGCAGGATAGAACGAAAGAGGAACATTTGTCATCCTTTCCCCTGCGCTTTTTCCTTGCTGTCGGCTTTCATCCCGGGCATGTCGCAAAAGAATGAGTGGGCCGGTCGCTTTGCGCCCATTGACGATGCAGGTCTTTCCTTCAGGAGCCGACAGATGGCCGACGACGACGAAATCATCCTCTCCGAACTTTCGGACGACGAGCTTGTCCTGCAGATGCATGACGACCTCTACGACGGCCTCAAGGAAGAGATCGAAGAGGGCGTGAACATCCTGATCGAACGCGGTTGGACGCCCTACGACGTTCTGACCAAGGCGCTGGTCGCCGGCATGACGATCGTCGGCGCCGACTTCCGCGACGGCATCCTGTTCGTCCCCGAAGTGCTGCTGGCCGCCAACGCGATGAAGGCCGGGATGTTCATCCTCAAGCCGCTCCTGGCCGAAACCGGTGCGCCGCGGATGGGCAAGATGGTGATCGGCACCGTCAAGGGTGACATCCACGACATCGGCAAGAACCTTGTCGCGATGATGATGGAAGGCGCCGGCTTCGAGGTCGTCGACCTGGGCATCAACAACGCGGTCGAGAAATACCTGGACGCGCTGGAAAAAGAGCAGCCCGACATCCTGGGCATGTCCGCCCTTCTGACCACGACGATGCCCTACATGAAGGTCGTGATCGACACGATGAAGGAAAAGGGCATGCGCGAGGATTACATCGTCCTCGTCGGCGGCGCCCCCCTGAACGAAGAGTTCGGGCGCGCGATCGGCGCCGACGCCTATTGCCGCGATGCCGCCGTGGCGGTGGAGACGGCGAAATCCTTCGTCGCGCGCAAGCACAACCAGATGAACGCCTGAGCCGCTGGCAAGGTCGTCGCTGGGGGCCCCGGAATTTCCGGGGCCTCTTTCATTCGTGACTTGGAATCCCCCCGACCAGGGACCATGTTGGAGGAAGGGAGCATGACCGATGCCGCTGACTCATTTCCTTGGACTTCTGGCGCTGGTGATTCTGGTCGCGGGGGCCACGCTCGCGCTGGCCTTCTGGGCCAAGGTGCCGGTTCTGGCACTGACCTTCGCGGCGCTGGCGGGCAGCCTGATCCTGGGCATCCGGCAGTGGCGCTGACGCCGGATGACGACCGCCTGACCGCCGAGGGGTTGGACGACGCGCGGGGCGGCCGGATTCTGCTGGTGGCCTGTGGGGCGCTGGCGCATGAGATCCTGGCGCTGAAGGCCGCGAACGGCTGGTCCCACCTGGATCTGCAGTGCCTGCCTGCCAACCTGCACCTCTGGCCCGACCGGATTGTCACCGCGGTCGAGCAGGCGGTCACCCGGAACCGGGCCGGATACGAGCGGGTCTTCGTGGTCTATGCCGATTGCGGAACTGGCGGGCTGTTGCTTGAAAAGTGCAAGGAACTGGGCGTCGAGATGGTCGCAGGCCCGCATTGCTATTCGTTTTTCGAAGGCAACGCCGCCTTTGCCGCGCGTGCCGAGACCGAGATCGACGCCTTCTACCTGACCGACTTCCTGGTCCGGCAGTTCGATGCCTTTGTCTGGCGGCCAATGGGCTTTGACCGCCACCCCGAACTGATCGCGATGATGTTCGGCAATTACCGCAAGCTGGTCTACCAGGCACAGGTGAACGAGCCGGCGCTGGATGCCAAGGCCCGCGACTGTGCTGCCCGGCTGGGGCTGGACTACGAGCGCCGCTTTACCGGCTATGGCGATCTGGCGACCTCGCTGGACCGGGTGGCGCGCGGGTAGCCGCCAAGACGATTTCCGCGCGGAAATCGTGCCGGATTTCGCGCGAAATCCGAGTCCTCAACCGGAAAAGTCGGTGATGACGGCCACGCCGGGCGGGGTTGGCCCGTCGAAGGCGCGCAACTCGTCGGTCGCACCGCTGAGCGGCACCGTCCTGGCGACGATGGGGCTTACATCCACCCGCCCGGTTTCGATCAGCGACAGAAGCGTCGGATAGCGCCAGGCCGGCATGCCGCGGGTGCCAAAGACGGACAGTTGCCGCATGTAGATTGCATTCACGTCGATCTGCATCGTCGCCGTATGGCCGACCGGCAGACCGACCTGAACGTGGCGTCCCAACGGCCGCAGGCAGCGCAGCGAGGCATTGGCGGTGGTCTCGATCCCCAGGGCTTCGACGCTGACATGGGCGCCGCCGCCGGTGATCTCGACGATTCGCGCGGCGACATCGCCGTCGCGCGCATCCACTGCCGCCTCGGCGCCCAATGACAGCGCATGGGCCAGCTTTTCGGGCACCACGTCGACCACCACGACCCGCGCCCCCAAGGCGCGGCCGATCAGCAGAAGCGACAGCCCCACGCCGCCGGTGCCATGCACCGCCAGCCATTCGCCGGCCTGCAGCGCAGCGCGCCCGGTCAGGGCGTGAAACGCGGTGGTCACGCGACAGCCAAGACCCGCGGCCAGGGCTGGCGACAGGCTGTCGGGCAGGCGGGTCAGGTTGTGGGCATGCGGCACCGAGACATATTCGGCATAGGCGCCGCGGTCGCCAAAGCCCGGCACACGCTGGGCACGGCAGGTGGTGGTCTGGCCCGAGCGGCATTCCGGGCAGTCGCCGCAGGCCAGGATGAAGGGCGCGATTACACGATCGCCCGGCCGCCATTTCGCCAGCGGACCGGCCTCGACCACCTCGCCGCAGTATTCGTGGCCGGGGATGTCGCCCGGCTTCACCTTGGGATGTTCGCCCACCCAGCCGTGCCAGTCGCTGCGGCAGATGCCGCAGGCCAGCACCTTCAGCACCACGCCGTCGGCTTCGCAGGTGGGATCGGGGACGGTTTCAAGGCTGAGGGGTTCGCGGTAGGCACGAAGGACGGCAGCGCGCATCAGGGTCTCCGGTAATGGTTCAGGCAGAACACCCGGATCGCCGAGGCAAGGCCTTCCTCTCCACGACGTGCGGCGTCGATTTCGGCCGCCAGAGCGTTGAGGGGGGTGTCTTTTTCGGCAGCAATGGCACGGAAGGCATCCCAGAACTCGGGCTCCAGCGAGACGCTGGTGCGGTGGCCGTGCAGGGTGAGCGAGTGTTTGGCGGGGCGGCTGGTCATGGGCGGACCGTAGCGCAACTTCAAGCGTTGTCACCGGAGTTTTCGAAAACTCCGGTCCGGACCCTTCGAAGGGTCCGGTGCGATTTCTTCGAAGAAATCGCCTCACGCGACCCGGCGGATCGGGTCCTCGTTGCAGAAGATCACGAACTGGCCCGAATTCTCGACCACCGGAAACCCGCGGCGACGCATTTCCTCGAGGAACGGTTCCCGCCCGACAAAGCGTTCGACATCGCGGATCTTGCGGCGGATCACTCCGCCTTCGCGCGCGGCCTGTGACGAGAACAGGTGCGAGACCCAGTGATCGGGCGACAGATACTGCGGCATTGCGGTCATCGGGGCACCTCCTGCCGTCACCCTGCCAAGGCAGGGTTAACGCGGGGTTACTCTGTCTCGCGCCGGTGCCCGTCCAGATCTCTTGCAGCCTTTTCGGCGCGGGCTTTTTCGACCTGCCGATCGACCTTTGTCCGGCCGTGCTTGGCCGCGTTGGCATCGGCCTGGTCGCGGGCGGCCTTGCGGGCCGCCTGCTTTCGTGCCTGCCGCAGGTTGACGATCTCGGCCATCAGCCCTTTGGCCCCACCATGTCTTCGGGCCGCACGATCCGGTCGAAGGTGTCACCATCGACAAAGCCAAGCGCGATCGCCTCTTCACGCAGCGTGGTGCCGTTCTTGTGCGCGGTCTTGGCGACCTTGGTGGCGTTGTCGTAGCCGATGGTGGGGGCCAGCGCCGTTACCAGCATCAGCGATTCCTTCATCAGCTTCTCGATCCGCGGAATGTTCGCTTGCGTCCCCACCACCATGTTGTCGGTGAAGCTGCTGGCCGCATCGCCCAGAAGCTGGATGGATTGCAGCACGTTGTAGCTCATCATCGGGTTGTAGACGTTCAGCTCGAAATGCCCCTGCGACCCGGCAAACCCCACGGCGGCGTCGTTGCCCATGACATGGGCGCAGACCATGGTCAGCGCCTCGGCCTGGGTCGGGTTGACCTTGCCCGGCATGATCGACGAGCCGGGTTCGTTTTCCGGCAGGATCAGCTCGCCCAGGCCCGAGCGGGGGCCGGAGCCCAAGAGGCGCAGGTCGTTGGCGATCTTGAACAGGCTGCCCGCCACGGTCTTCAGCGCGCCCGAGAACATCACCATCGCGTCATGCGCGGCCAGCGCCTCGAACTTGTTCGGCGCGGTCACGAAGGGCAGGCCGGTGATCTTCGCGATCTCGGTCGCCACGCGGGCATCGAAGCCGACCTTGGTGTTCAGCCCGGTGCCCACGGCGGTGCCGCCTTGCGCCAGTTCGTAGATGTCGGGCAGGCAGGACTTCACCCGGGCAATCCCCTTGTCCACCTGCGTGGCATAGCCGCTGAACTCCTGGCCCAGCGTCAGCGGCGTCGCATCCTGGGTGTGGGTGCGGCCGATCTTGATGATGTCATTGAATTCGTTGGACTTCGCCCACAGCGCCGATGCCAGCTTTTCCAGCCCCGGGATCAGCACGTCGCGGGTGTGCATGCCGATGGCGACATGCATCGCGGTGGGGAAGGTGTCGTTCGACGACTGGCCCATGTTCACATGGTCGTTCGGGTGGACCGGCTTTTTCGAGCCCTTCACGCCGCCCAGCATCTCGATGGCGCGGTTGCTGATCACTTCGTTCGCGTTCATGTTCGACTGGGTGCCCGAGCCAGTCTGCCAGACCACCAGCGGGAAGTTGTCGTCGAAGCGGCCCTCGATCACTTCGGTCGCGGCAGCCACGATGGCCTGGCCCAGGTCGGCCGCAAGGTCGCCCTGCGCCATGTTGACCTGAGCGCAGGCCTTCTTGATCACGCCAAGCGCGCGGATGATCGGGACCGGCTGGCGTTCCCAGCCGATCGGAAAGTTGATGATCGACCGCTGCGTCTGCGCGCCCCAGTACTTGTCAGCGGGCACCTCCAGCGGGCCAAAGCTGTCGGTCTCGGTGCGGGTTGCGGTCATCGGCGGGCCTCCTGCAAATGTTCCGGCCCCGCATAGCGTCGCGGGCTGTCGAAATCAATTGGCATACCGTCGCATACCGGGCGGGTCGTCGATGCACTTCGTGCACTCCTCCCCCGGGCGCGCCGGCGAGGAGTGCACGAAGTGCATCGACGAGCGACCCTTACGCGCGGCGGAACCTGTAGACGCGGGCGGGCGGCAGGTTGGCCCAGACCTTGTGGCCGCGGTTCACCGAAAGCCCCAGGGCGGCGATGGTTTCGGGCGGCAAGGGCGGGCGGGCGCCGTAGGTGAACTGCACGAACCGCCCGCGCGGGGCCAGGATGTCGAAGCCGGCCTTGACGATGCCGTGGCGCACCTCTTCCGGCATCGACAACAGCGGCAGGCCCGACAGCACCACCTGCACGCAGGGGTCCAGCAGCGCCGCGGCCTGTTGCGCGGGGGCCTGATGCACCGTCACGCCCGGGAAACGGCGGCGCAGGTGGTCGACGAATTCGGCGTCCAGCTCGAACAGGGTCAGGTTTTCGGGCGGCAGGCCGCGGGCCAGCGCGGCCTCGGTAAAGCGGCCGGTGCCGGGGCCGAATTCGACCACCCGGCCGGTCTGCGGGCCAAGGCCCAGCGTCATCGCCCGGGCCAGCGTGCGCGACGAGGGCGCAATCGCCGACACCTGCCGCGGGTTCTGAAGCAGCCGCCGGCGGAACAGGGCAAGATCCGAGGACATGTGCGCTATTGCTTGCGGAACCGGTCCAGCCGGACGATCTGCGCATCCTGCGGCGGCGGATCATCGTCGCCGTCATCGCCGTCGTCGCTGTCGTCCTCGTCGTCGTCCTCTTCGTCGCGGGTTTCAAAGCGCAGGCCGAACTCCACCGAGGGATCGACAAAGGTGCGCACCGCATCGAAGGGGATCACCAGCGGCTCGGGCTGGTTGCCGAAGTTCAGCGTCACCGAAAAGCCTTCGTCGGTGACCTCGAGGTTCTCGAACCAGTGCTGGATCACCACCGTCATCTCGGCCGGATAGCGCGACCGCAGCCAGTCGGCGATGGCCACGTCGGGGTGGGTGGTGTCGAAGGTGATGAAGAAATGATGCGCGCCGGGCAGCCCGTTCCTGGCGACATCGGCCAGCACGGACTGGATCAGCCCGCGCATGGCCCGGTGCATCAGGTTTCCGTAGTCGATGCTGCGGGTCATTCGCGTCCTTTCCCGGTTGCGCGCCAGCATAGGGGATTCGCGGGGCAAGGGAAGGGGCGCAGAGGGCCAAAGTGCCCCGGCGTCAGATCAGCGCCGCCAGGCCCGAGGCCGCGGCCGAAATGCCCAGCACGGCGATCAGGGGCCAGTGCAGCCGCAACAAGAGCACCGCCGCCAGCCCCGCCAGCAGCGCCGGCACCGGCCGCAGCGAGACCAGCTCGGGCAGTGCCAGCGTCACGGGGCCAAGCGAGACCTCGGGCACCCGGGCGAACAGCACATGCAGCGCGAACCACAGCGACAGGTTGGCGATCACCCCCACCACCGCCGCGGTGATCGCCGCCAGCGCGCCCGACAGCCGCGGCATGTGGGTCAGCCGCGCGATGAAGGGGGCGCCGGCAAAGATGAACAGGAACGAAGGCACGAAGGTCATCCAGACCGCCACCGCCGCCCCCGCCAGCCCCAGCGGCCACCCCCCCACCTGATGCGCGGCCATGAAGCCCACGAATTCGTTGACAAGGATCAGCGGCCCCGGCGTCGTCTCGGCCAGCCCCAACCCGTCGATCATCTGCCGCAGGGTCAGCCAGCCCCGGGTCTCGACCACCTCCTGCGCCATCCAGGCCAGCACCGCATAGGCGCCTCCAAAGGTCAGCACCGCCAGTTTCGAGAAGAACAGCCCGATCTCGGCCAGCCGCTGCGGCGCGGCCGCCAGCAGCACCGCCAGCGGCACCAGCCAGACGGCCAGCCAGACCGCGCCGGCCCGCAGCGCCGGCGCCAGCGCGGCCGGGGGCGCCGCCGTCGGCGCGGCGCCGGGGTGGGTGCTGGGACGGGTGCGCAGGAACCCCCAGAGCCCGGCCGCCAGGATCAGCACCGGAAACGGCAGGCCCAGGACGAACAGGCCCAGAAAGGCCGCCACCGCGATCACCCGCGCCTCGCGCGATGTCAGGGCGCGGCGCGAGACGCGGATCAGCGCCTCGATCACGATGGCGATCACGGCGGCCTGCACGCCGGCGAACAGCGCCGCGACCAGCGGCACCTGCCCGAAGGCCGCATAGACCAGGCTCAGCCCCAGCACGATCCCCGCGCCGGGCAGCACGAACAGCCCGCCCGCGACCAGCCCGCCTTTCACCCCGTGCAGCCGCCAGCCGATCCAGGTGGCCAGCTGCATCGCCTCGGGCCCCGGCAGCAGCATGCAGAACGACAGCGCACGCAGATAATCGGCCTCGTCGATCCAGCGCTTTTCGTCCAGCACCACGCGGTGCATCAGCGCGATCTGCGCCGCCGGCCCGCCAAAGGACAGACAGCCGATGCGGGCGAAGGTGCGGGTCAGCTCGCCAAGTGTCACCATCATTCCCGTCGCCCCCTCGTTCCGCCCCTTTGTGCCCGGACGACACATGAGGGTAAAGACCGCTGGCCGGGGCCGAAGAACGGGCAGGGGATGGGGGGAAGGTGCAGGCTTCTGTTGCCAGGTGCCTGCGGACCCCGCCTTCCGCGGCTAAGCGGAAGGACTTGGATTTGGTATTGCGAGCCGCTTACGCAGCCAGCGCCACCGGAGCACGGTTGTCATTGGCAACTGTGATCTTGGACCGATAACGGTGGTACCTCACCGAGCGAAAGCTGGCCTCTTTGAACGTCCGTCGATCCTATTTCGGCCCCATCTGCCCGCAATGAACGGGGGTTTTGGTGGAGCCGCCGGGTACCGCCCCCGGGTCCGAGCCGTCTATTACAGGTGCGTTTATCGCCATAGTCCGGGTCGCCCCGGACAAGGGGGAATATAGGAGGCCCGGGGGGCGGACGCAAGGGCGAGAGGGGTGGGGGAAGGCTGTGTTGGACCGCCCACAGGCTCGACCTCGCCATGTGTAACAGAGTGAATTGCGCGTTAGTCGATTGGGGCTGACCGCGAGTGGCTTGATTTTGACTGCTCGTTACGATCTTG
>JAGPCN010000358.1 GCA_018058035.1 Fuscovulum sp. | reverse complement strand
ATGCTGTTTCGCGCCGAACCGTGAACCTTGCGCGGCGGGCGCGGCGGGCGTATCTCGGGCAGGAACAAAAGGAGACGGCGATGTTCAAGGGTCTTGGCGGACTGGGCGGGCTGGGCGACATGGCAGGCATGATGAAGAAGGCCCAGGAGATGCAGGCGAGAATGGCCGAGATGCAGGAGCAGATGGCCCGCACCGTGGTGATCGGCGAAGCCGGCGCCGGCCTGGTCAAGGCCCGCGTCACCGCGAAGGGAGAGGTGACGGGCCTCGACATCGACGCCTCGATCCTGGTGCCCTCGGAAAAGGAAGTGATCGAGGATCTGATCATCGCCGCGATCCAGGATGCCCAGACCCGCGGCGCCGCCCGCCAGGCCGAAGAGATGCGCAAGCTGACCGAAAGCCTGGGCCTGCCCGCCGACATGAAGCTGCCGTTCTGAGATGCCCGGCCCGGCCGAACCCACCGGCATCGAGGCGCTGATCGAGCTGATGGCGCGGCTGCCGGGCCTTGGCCCGCGCTCGGCGCGGCGGGCGGTGCTGGCGCTGTTGGCCCGGCGCGGGCAACTGATGGCGCCCCTGGCGCAGGCCATGGCGCAGGTGGCGCTGACCGCGCGCGACTGCCGCGTCTGCGGCAATATCGGCACCGAGGACCTGTGCCCGATCTGTGCCGACCCCGCCCGCGCCACCGGCGAGATCTGCGTGGTCGAGGATCTGGCCGACCTTTGGGCGATGGAGCGCGCGGGCGTCTTCCGCGGTCGCTATCACGTTCTGGGCGGCACGCTGTCGGCGCTGGATGCCGTGGGCCCGGACGACCTGGGCATCCCCCGCCTGGTGCGCCGGGTGGCCGACGACGGCGTGACCGAGGTGATCCTGGCCCTGGGCGCCACGGTCGACGGCCAGACCACCGCGCACTACCTGGCCGAGGCGCTGGCGGGCACGGCGGCCCAGGTCACCACGCTGGCCCAGGGCGTGCCGGTGGGCGGAGAGCTGGACTATCTGGACGACGGCACCATCGGCGCCGCCCTGCGCGCCCGCCGCCGCCTCTAGGCCACGTGGCGCGATCCGCTCAATTCGCGGAAAACCCTTTGGTCTTCGGTCTTTGAGCGACTCTGCCCGTTTGCTAGGCATGAGGCCCAAAGGCCCGGAAGTTCCATGCAGGTACAGACGCTTATCAGTCACCCCCACCACCGGGTCTCGGCCCATTTCCCGCCGGTGCCCTCGGACACCCTGGTCGTGACCTTCAACCCCATCCGCAAGGGGTTGTCGGAAACCGGATTCGGATCGGGGTTTGTGCAGTGGCTGGGCTTTACCCATGTCTTCGTGTCGGAAGGCGCCGACAGCCTGTACCAGGATCTCGACCCCGAGGCGCTGGAGCGCGTGATCCGCCCGCTGGCCGCCAACCACGACCGGCTGTTCCTTTACGGCTCGTCCCTGGGCGGCCACGCGGCGCTGTACTACGCCAACTGGCTCAAGGCGCGGGCGGTGGCGATTTCGCCCCGGTTGCCGGCGCATCCCTATTTCCGCCCCTTCCTGACCGCCGGGTGCAAGCGCCTGGCCCGCCTGCCCCTGCGCCACCGCGACCTGCCCGAGGTGGCGGACCGCGGCCTGAGCCCGGTGATCCTGCACGATCCCTGGCATGAGGCCGACGAAGCCTATGTCGACCGCTTCGTCCGCCCCGCCTACCCCGAGGCATGGTACATCCCGGTGCGCGGCGCCGGCCACCGGGTGGCGCGGGTGCTGGCCTATCAGCACCGGCTGAAGCCGCTGCTGTCGGAAATCTTCCTGAACGGCCGCCTGCCCGAAGTGAACTACGAACTGGGCGCGCGGCCGCGCCGCGACCTGACCCTGGCCAATCGCGCATTGGATCGGGGCGACGACAAGGCCGCCTCGCACTGGCTGTTCCGGGTGATGCGCGATCCCGGCACCCCCGGCCTGGCCGAAGCGATGGAGCGGTACCGCGACCTGACGGGCCGCACGCTGCTGCACTGAGGCGTCGCTCGTCGTCGCACCTTCGTGCGCTCCTCGCGGCCAGGACCGGCGACGACGCGCCGAAGGCGCCGGACGAGCATTGCCGGCCCCCGGCACAGCCCTGCCCTGCCGATTGCATTTGCCCCCCCATGGGCTTATCTCAGGCGACGACCGAGGCGACCCGCAAAGGCCCCGCACGCATGAACTGGATCACCAACTACGTCCGCCCGAAGATCAACTCGCTCTTCTCGCGGCGCGAAGTCCCGGAAAACCTTTGGACCAAGTGCCCCGAATGCGGAACCATGCTGTTCCACCGCGAACTGGCGGCGAACCTGAATGTCTGCTCGAACTGCGATCACCACATGGCGATCACCCCGCGCGAACGCTTTGTGGCGCTGTTCGACGGCGGCATCTTCACCGAGGTGAAGGTGCCCGAACCCGTGGTCGATCCGCTGGGGTTCCGCGACCAGAAGAAATACCCCGACCGGATCAAGGCCGCGCAGAAGGCCAGCGGCGAGAAAGACGCCATGCTGGTCGCCGAGGGCGAGGTCGGCCGCACCCCGATGGTGGTGGCGGCGCAGGATTTCGCCTTCATGGCCGGGTCGATGGGGATGCATGTCGGCAACGCCATCATCGCCGCCGCCGACCGCGCGGTGAAACTGAAGCGCCCGCTGGTGCTGTTTTCCGCCAGCGGCGGGGCGCGGATGCAGGAGGGGATGCTTTCCCTGATGCAGATGCCGCGCACCACCGTTGCCGTGCAGATGCTGAAGGAAGCGGGCCTTCCCTATATCGTGGTGCTGACCCATCCCACCACCGGCGGGGTGACGGCCAGCTATGCCATGCTGGGCGATGTGCAGATCGCCGAGCCGAACGCCCAGATCGGCTTTGCCGGCGCCCGCGTGATCGAACAGACCATCCGCGAAAAGCTGCCCGAAGGCTTCCAGCGCGCCGAATACCTGCTGGATCACGGCATGCTGGACCGGGTCGTCCACCGCAAGGCGATGCGCGATGAACTGGTGACGCTGGTGCGGATGCTGATGGGCCTCACTCCGGCCGTGAAGGGCGACCTTGCCCCGCCCGCCCCGGCCCCCGCCGAAGAGGCCAAGGCGTGACCACCCCCACCGGATCGGATGCGATCCTTGACCGGATGATGACCCTGCACCCCAAGGTCATCGACCTGACGCTGGACCGGGTGCACCGCCTGCTGGCCGCGCTGGACCAC
>JAGPCN010000357.1 GCA_018058035.1 Fuscovulum sp. | reverse complement strand
GCCCCTGGGCCAGCAGCACCCGGCGCACTTCGGGGCGCGCCCCCACGATGCACATCCGCCCGCCCTTGCGGTGCAGCTTGCGCGCGAGCACCTCGAAGCTGCGGGCGCCGGAACTGTCGATCATCGGGACATCGGTAAAGTCGATGGCAAAGGTGCGCGGTCGGTCGGCAATGCGGTCCAGGATGCCGCCAATCTGCGCCGCCGAGCCAAAGAAGAACGGCCCGTGCAAACGATAGACCAAGAGATCGTCGCGCTGCACCGCGCCTGCGGGGGGCTCGGTCTCAAGTTCGGTCCCTTCGGACATCCGCTTGATGAACACCAGGCCGGCAAGGGCGAAGCCGACCACGATGCCTTCGGTCAGGTCACGGAACACCACCAGAAGGAAGGTCGTCAGCACGATCAGCGCATCGCCGCGCGATCCGCGCACCAGCGCCCAGATCTCGGCCTTTTCGATCATGCCCCAGCTGACCACGGCCAGCACGCCCGCCAGCGCGGCCAGCGGGATATAGGCCGCCAGAGGTGCAAGCAGCGCCATCGTGGCCAGCACGAACAGCGCGTGCAGCATCCCCGACACCGGCCCGCGCGACCCTGCACGGACGTTCGTCGCCGTGCGCGCGATGGTGCCGGTGACGCAGAAGCCGCCGAAGAGGGCACTGCCGATGTTGGCCACGCCCTGCCCCACCAGTTCCGCGTTCGACCGATGCCGCGCGCCCGACATGCCGTCGGCCACCACCGCCGACAGCAGGCTTTCGATGGCCCCCAGCAGCGCAAAGGACAGCGCATAGGGCAAGGCGGCCGAGATCGCCTCGGTCGACAGCACCGGCAGGGCGGGCATCGGCGGCAGGTTCGGCAGGTCGCCAAAGCGGCTGCCGATGGTGGCGACCGGCAGCGCCAGCGCCGCCGCCGCCACCGAGGCAAGCGCCACCGCGATCAGCATGCCAGGCCAGTGCGGCCGCCACCGCCGCAGACCCAGGATCACCGCCATGGTCAAGAGCGCGACGCCCACAGCCGCCGGGCTGACGGTCGCGCGCGCTTCCCAGAGCGCGCGGAGTTTCTCGATGATCTCGGCTGGCTCGGCGCCGGGCAGGGTCAGCCCGAACAACTCGTGCAATTGGCTGGCCAGGATGATGATGCCGATGCCCGCGGTAAAGGCCACGGTGACCGGATAGGGGATGAACTTGATGTAGGTGCCCAGCCGCAGCGCCCCCGCCACCAGCAGCACGAAGCCCGACAGGAAGGTGGCCGTGATCAGGCCCTCGACCCCGGTCTGCATCACGCAGGCCGCGACCAGCACGATGAAGGCCCCGGCCGGCCCGCCGATCTGGTAGCGGCTGCCGCCAAGCGCCGAGACGAGGAAGCCGCCAACGATGGCGGTGTAAAGTCCGCGCTCGGGGCCGACGCCGCTGGCAATGGCGATGGCCATCGACAGGGGCAGCGCCACGATGGCGACGGTCAGCCCCGCCAGGGCATCGGCCCTGAGGTCGGACAGGCGATAGCCCTCCTGCCAGACGGTGACGATCTTGGGCAGGTACTCGGTCAGGCCGCTATGGCCCCGCGCGGTGTCGGTCATGGTGGCGTCCAGGCCAGGGGGATGCGCCAGTAATCGCTGGCATGTCGGGACGAATGGCGACAGAAGACTCCGCAGCCGTGCCCCTGTCAACCGCTTAGGGACCTTCGCCGATGTCGCAGCCCCCCCGCCCCGATCCCGTTGCCGCCGCCGATGACGAGGCGCGCACCCTGGCGCGGCAGCTTCTGTCGCTGGGTCATGCCGCGCTGGCCTGGAGCGACCCCGACACCGGCACCCCTGGCATAAGCCGGATCGCCTTTGCGCTGGACCCCGAAGCCGGGCCGATGACGCTGGTGTCGGGGCTGGCACCGCATTTCCGGGCGCTGCGGCAGGCGCCCGACTGCGCGCTGATGCTGGGAGAGGTGGGCGACAAGGGCGACCCGATGACCCACCCGCGGCTGATGATCCGGGCGCAGGCGGCCTTTGTCGCGCCCGACGATCCGGCCCGCAGCGCCCTGCGCGACCGCTGGCTGGCGCGCAACCCGAAAGCGCGCGTCTACATCGACCTGCCCGACTTCGCCTTTGTCCGGTTGGTGCCTCAATCGGCACTGCTGAACGGCGGCTTTGCCCGCGCCTTTCGGCTGACCCCCGCCGACATTTTGCCCTGACCCTGCCCGCGAACCGGAATTCACGCGAATTCCGGGCCCCCGGAACAGGACAGGGCGGCCCCCAGGACCGCCCTGCCTGTCTGCCCTTGCCGGCGCCCCCGCTACCGGCAGGGGCGGCACTCAGACCGGCACGTCCATGCGGATGATCGCGACGACCTTGCCCTTCACCGCCTCGCCCCACCGCAGGTGCGCCTCGGCACCGCCTGCGCCCTGGCCGGGCAGCGCGTTCGGAAAGACGTAGCGCGCGGCATTCGAGGCATTGGTGATCGCGCCTTCGGGCATCACGCTTTCCACCATGCGGATGCGCCCGCCGAAGGGGATGTAGGTGCCGCCGTCGACCACCCAGGTATCGGCCGCGGTGTTCTGGGTATGGCTGATGACGATCGGGTTCTGGATCGTCTCGGAGACCTGGTTGTAGGTGTTGCCCTCGACCCGGACGTTGCGCGAGCGGGTGAAGTCCAGCCCCGCGAACGAGGTATCGACCTTTTCGACCCGGTCCACCACCGCGTTGAACACGCGGAAGGTATTGTTGACCAGGCTGAACCCGTTCAGGAAATGGCCCGAGCCGTAGGGCTTGACCACCACCCAGCGGAAGGCGCTGGAGACGTCGGAGGCGATGAAGATGTTGCCCACCACGTTCAGCCCACCGAACGAGAACTCGTTCGAAAAGGCCGGCTCGGGGTCATGCTCGTTGCCCCATTCGATGAAGCAGTTGTCGATGTAGTTGCCGGCCACCACCGTCGCCACGTTGGTCTGGGTGAACACCAGTCCCGCCACCCGCACGCCCGCGGGCGCGTCGTCGCCCTGGAAGAAGTGGTTGTTGTAGATCATGTGGCTGGTGCCGTTCATCACCGCAAAGTGCTTGAACCGCACGATCCGGTTGTTGCGGATCTTGACGTCGTTCGACTGCACGTTCAGCGCGATGGTGGTGCGGTCCTGCGCGTCCAGCGCCTGTTCGTTCGACAGGAACTGGCAGTAGTCGATGAACATCCCCTGGCAGCCCGACCCCGCCGAGGTGATGCC
>JAGPCN010000131.1 GCA_018058035.1 Fuscovulum sp. | reverse complement strand
CAACACCATGATCCTGTCGCTGCTCTACAAGCTGACGCCCGAGGAATGCCGGCTGATCATGATCGACCCCAAGATGCTGGAACTGTCGGTCTATGACGGCATCCCGCACCTGCTGTCGCCCGTTGTGACCGACCCGAAAAAGGCGGTCGTCGCCCTGAAATGGGTGGTGGGCGAGATGGAGGAACGTTACCGCCGCATGTCCAAGATGGGCGTGCGCAACATCGAGGGCTACAACGGCCGCGTCCGCGAGGCGTTGGCCAAGAGTGAGATGTTCAAGCGCACCATCCAGACCGGGTTCGACGAGGAAACCGGCGATCCGGTGTTCGAGACCGAGGAATACGCCCCCGTCGCCTTCCCCTATATCGTGGTGATCGTGGACGAAATGGCCGACCTGATGATGGTCGCGGGCAAAGAGATCGAAGCCTGCATCCAGCGGCTGGCGCAGATGGCCCGCGCCTCGGGCATCCACCTGATCATGGCCACGCAGCGGCCTTCGGTGGACGTCATCACCGGCACCATCAAGGCCAACTTCCCGACCCGGATTTCCTTCCAGGTCACCAGCAAGATCGACAGCCGCACGATCCTTGGCGAACAGGGGGCCGAGCAGCTCTTGGGTCAGGGCGACATGCTCTACATGGGCAACGGCCAGCGCATCACCCGCATCCACGGGCCCTTCGTTTCCGACGAAGAGGTCGAGGAAATCGTCAACCACCTGAAAAGCTTTGGCCCGCCGACCTACATGTCGGGCGTGGTCGAAGGCCCCGAGGATGACGTGGCCTCGGACATCGACGTGGTGCTGGGCCTTTCCACCGGCGAAGGCGGCGATGACGCGCTGTACGACCAGGCGGTGCATATCGTCGCCAAGGACCGCAAGTGTTCGACCAGCTACATCCAGCGCAAGCTGGGCATCGGCTACAACAAGGCCGCCCGGCTGGTGGAGCAGATGGAGGAACAGGGCGTCGTCACCCCGGCCAACCACGTCGGCAAGCGCGAAATCCTGGTACCCGAGGTCTGACCCCGGCGCTTCACGCCCCGGCACGAAACCGCGAGGCCCCGGCAACAGGGATTCCCGTCGCCGGGGCCTTGGCTTATATCGGGTGCATGAACCGTCGCACCCTGCTTCTGGCCCCGCTTGCGCTTTTGGTCCCCGCCCTTCCCGCCTGGGCCGAGAAGTTGCCGCTGGGCAGCCTGTCGAAATACCTGAACGGCCTGACCACGGTCGAGGCCGACTTCACGCAGGTGAACTCGGACGGCTCGGTCTCGACCGGGCGCATCTTCATCAAGCGGCCGGGCCGGGTGCGGTTCGAATACAATCCGCCGGACAAGGCGCTGGTGCTGGCCGGCGGCCAGCAGGTCGCCATCTTCGACGGCAAGTCGAACGTGCCGCCCGAGCAATACCCGCTGCGCCGCACGCCGCTGAACCTGATCCTGGCCGAGAACGTCGACCTTGGCCGCGCCAAGATGGTGGTGGGCCACAAGGCCGACGGCACCTCGACCCGCGTCAAGGCGCAGGACCCGGAACATCCCGAATACGGCACCATCGAGCTGGTCTTCACCGCCGATCCGGTAGAGTTGCGGCAATGGGTGATCACCGACGACCTGGGCCAGCAGACGACCGTGATCCTGGGCGCGATGAAGAAGGGCGGAAAGCTGGCCGATTCCCTGTTTTCCATCACGCGCGAGATGGAAAAACGCGGGCTCTGACGCCACGCTCTAGCGGCGGCAGGTCGCCAGCTGGTCGCGATACATCTCGGACCGCGCGCCGACCCTGTCGGCCACCTCGACCAGCCAGGGCTTGCCCAGGTAGGACTGGCTGGCATACCCGGTGCGGCCCTCGTGATAGGCCAGATACTGCGCCTCGGCGTCGTCCAGCGGGATGCCCAGGCCGCGGCGGGTCTCGGTGAAGTACCAGCCCATGAAATCGGTCGCATCGGCGATGTCGTCGCGCTTGGCGCCGCGCCCGCCTTCGGCGGCCTGGTATTCCTCCCATGTGCCGTTCAGCGCCTGGCTGTAACCGTAGGCGGTGCTCTGCCGCCCCATCGGGATGATTCCCAGGGCAAAGCGGTGCGGCGTGCGGGCGTTGCCGATGAACTTGGATTCCTGGTGGATCACGGCCATCTGCACATGCACCGGCACGCCCCACTTGCGCTCGGTCGCCTGCATCGCGCGCAGGTACTGCGGACGCTCGCGCAGGATCGCGCAGGCATCGTCCAGCGCGCGGGGCGCGGAATAGTTGCGCCCGCCGCCGCAGGACGCCAGCACCAGCAACAGGATCGCCGCCTTGAAAAACCTGCTCATCTGCCCGTCGGTCTTGTTCTTTTCAGCGCAGATTACATGAACTTCCCGGCCAGGGGAACCGGGGAAACCCGACCCCCCGCCGCGATTGCGCGAACGTGAAGCTGCAGGCCGCGTCCGCACTGTGGGGATCAGGTCCACAGTCTGTTTCCGCTGACGCCGGCCTGTCCGGTGGACAAGGCACCGGGCAAGGGATTACTAACCAAACTCGGGGGACTGAATGCCATGCTGAAGACGCAGGCCAAGTATCATATCGGGCAGGTGCTGCGGCATCGCAAGCATCCCTTCCGGGGTGTGGTCTTTGACGTCGACGCGATGTTCTCGAACACCGAGGAATGGTACCAGAACATCCCCGAGGACAGCCGCCCGTCCAAGAACCAGCCGTTCTACCACCTGCTGGCCGAAAACGACCAAAGCTATTACGTCGCCTATGTGTCCGAGCAGAACCTGGTTCCCGACGAGACCGGAGAGCCCGTTGATCACCCTGACCTGCCCGATCTGTTCGGCGATTTCGAGGATGGCCGCTATCCGCTGCAGTTCCAGCTGAACTGACCGCCGAAAAGATTGGTGGCGGTTACGGGTTGATAACTCTTGCGCCCCTAATGTGGCCCTCAGCCGCAACAAGGGGAAAGGCCATGCAACTCAAATCCGCGATGAACGGCTCCACGCTTGTCATCCGTGTCGCCGACGACCGGATCGACGCCGCCGGGGCCATCCAGTTCAAGGAACGCATGCGCGACCTGATCCAGGTGCCCTGCGACCGCGTCATCCTTGACCTCAGCAACGTGCATTTCCTTGACTCCTCGGGCCTTGGCGCGGTGGTCGCGGTGATGAAACTGCTGGCCCCCGACCGCAAGCTGGAGCTTGCGGGCCTGACGCCCACCGTCGAAAAGGTGTTCCGCCTGACCCGCATGGACAGTATCTTCACCATTCATTCCGCGCTGGCCGAAGGGCTGCGGAATGCCGGATGAGCCGCGAAATCTGGCCATCCTGGACGAAGACATGCAGTTCGTCATCACCTCGGGCGCCGATGCGGTGCGGCAGGGCCTGAACCGGGCCCTGGGCGTGCCGCCGCTGTCGCTTCTGTCGCGCGAAGACCGCAGCACCGCGGAAATCGTGCTGGCCGAGGTGTTCAACAACATCGTCGAACATGCCTACGCGGGGCTGGATGGCAGCATCCGTGTCTGGCTGTCGCTGGACGACCGCGGCCTGACCTGCCGGATCGAGGATGAGGGGCGCCCGATGCCGGGCGGGCAGGCGCCCGCCGGCTGCCTGCCCGACCCCGAGGATTTGCCCGAAGGCGGTTTCGGCTGGCACCTGATTCGCAGCCTCAGCACCGGGCTCAGCTATCAGCGCGTCGGGTCGGTCAACCGGCTGTGCTTTTCCCTTCCCGCGGAACGATCCGGGGCCTGACGGCGGATTGTTTCGCATCTGATGAAACTGACGCGATCCGGCCACTTTTTCCCCCTAAATCCGCCGCCCCCGACCCCCCATATGGTCCCTGTAGCTGCATAAGGCTTCACCTCGGCGCCGGGATCAACAGCCCCCACCCAGTCCCGGCGCCGGGGTTCTTCCCCCGCCTCTCCGCCTCCTTCACCCCTTCGGCAAAGCCCGCTAGGCTGCCCGGGAAGGAGACACAGATGCGCGATTTCCACCTGCCCGGACGGTCCAGCGTGCATGCCCTGAATGGCATGGCCGCCACCTCGCACCCCCTTGCCAGCCTGACGGCCATCGAGACGCTAAAGGCGGGGGGCAATGCCGTCGATGCCGCTCTGGCCGCCGCTTTCGTGCTGGGCCTGGCCGAGCCGCAGATGACCGGGATCGGGGGCGATTGCTTTGTCCTGCTCAAGCCCGCCGGGTCCGAGGATGTCATCGCGCTGAACGGCTCGGGCCGCGCCCCCGCCGGCCTGTCGGCCGAGGCCCTGCGCGCCCAAGGCCACGCGAAGATGCCATTGCACGGCGTGCATGCCGTCACCCTGCCGGGCGCCGTCGATGCCTTTTGCCGCCTGCACGCCGACCATGGTCGCCTGCCCTGGGACCAACTTTTGGCCCCCGCGATCCGATACGCCGAAGACGGCGTCCCCGTCGCCCCCCGCACCGCCTTTGACTGGGCCGACGACCTGCCCGTGCTGCAAGGCCGCGCGCGTCAGGTCTACAGTTTCGACGGCCGCGCCCCCCGCGTGGGCGAGGTGTTCCGCAACCCGCTTCAGGCCGAGGTGCTGCGCCGGCTGGCCCGCCACGGCCGCGCCGCCTTTTACGAAGGCGAGGTGGCCGAGGACATGATCGCCTCGCTGCGTGCCCTGGGCGGCAGCCACACGATGGACGACCTGGCCGCCACCCGCTGCGATTACACCACGCCCCTGTCGGGAACCTATGGCGACCTGGAACTGCTGGAGCATCCGCCGAATGGCCAGGGCGCGACCGCGATCCTGATGCTGAACATCCTCAAGCACTTCGACCTGGCCGCGCTGGCCCCCTTTGGCGCCCAACGCGCGCACCTTGAGGCCGAGGCCGCCAAGCTGGCCTATGACGCGCGCAACCGCTTCATCGCCGATCCCGCGCCGCGGCTGGACCACATGCTGCACCCCGACACGGCGGCCCGGCTGGCCGGGCTGATCGACCCCGACCGCGCCATGCCAGACCCCGCGCCCCTGACCGAGGCGATCCACCGCGAGACCATCTACCTGACCGTGGTCGACCGCGACCGCATGACGATCTCGCTGATCCATTCGATCTTCTGGGGCTTCGGCTCGGGCCTTGCGTCCGACCGCTTCGGCATCAACTTCCAGAACCGCGGCGCGGGGTTCACCCTGGCGCAAGGCCACCCGAACGAAGCCGCGGGCGGCAAGCGCCCGATGCACACCATCATCCCCGGCATGCTGCGGCAGAACGGCCGCGTCACCATGCCCTTCGGTGTGATGGGCGGCGCCTATCAGCCCACCGGCCACGCCCGTTTCGTGACCAACCTGGCTGCCTATGGCATGGACCCGCAAGCCGCCATCGACGGCCCGCGCAGCTTTGCCGGGCCTGATGGCTTCGAGGTCGAACGCGGCTATCCTGCCGAAGTGCGCGAGACCCTGGCGCGGATGGGACATTCCCTGTCGATTCCCGCCGTGCCATTGGGCGGCGCTCAGGCCATTCTGATCGGGCAGGACGGCGGGCTGACCGGCGCCTCCGACCCGCGCAAAGACGGCTGCGCATTGGGATATTGATGGATTACGACAGCGCCACCCGCGACATCCTCGCCCTCACCGAAGGCGAGACCGACACCGTCGCCCTGATGGCGACGATGGTCTGCGAGGTTCATCACCGCCACCCGCTGTCCGACTGGACCGGCTTTTATCGCGTGGTCGGGCCGGAACTGCTGAAGATCGGCCCCTATCAGGGCGGGCATGGCTGCCTTGTCATCCCGTTTTCGCGGGGCGTCTGTGGCGCCAGCGCCCGCAGCGGCCAGGTCCTGAACGTGCCCGATGTCGATGCCTTCCCCGACCACATCGCCTGTTCCTCGACCACAAGGTCGGAACTGGTGCTGCCGGTCCGGAACGGCAAGGGCGCGCTCTTGGGGGTGCTGGACCTGGACAGCAACACCCCCGCCGCCTTTACCGCCGCCGACGAGGCCTGGCTGGTGCCCCTGCTGGCGCAGGTCTTCCGGGAGGCCACCTGATGCTGTCCGGGTCCTGCCTGTGCGGCGCGGTGGCGTTTCAGGCCACACCCGACCGCCATGTGATCGACTGCCACTGCACCCAGTGCCGCAAGCAGTCGGGCCATTTCTGGGCCGCCACCTTCGCCTGGCACCGTGACTTTCGGCTGACCCGCGACGAGGGCCTGCGCTGGTATCGCGCCAGCCCCGCCGCCACCCGCGGCTTCTGTGGCCATTGCGGCAGCTTTCTGTTCTGGCAACCCGAGGGCGAGGACCGCATCTCGATTGCCGCCGGGGCCTTTGACGGGCCGACCGGCCTGACCACCGGCGAAAGCTGGTTCCAGGAGGACGCGGGCGACTATTACGACCCCGCCGGCGGCCCGCCGCCCCGGTTGACCGCAGCGCCCGTCACCCTGCACGGCGCCTGCCTGTGTGGCGAGAACCGGTTCAGCCTGCCCGGCCCCATGGGCGCCGTGACCGCCTGCCATTGCCGCCAGTGCCGCAAGACCAGCGGGCATTATGCGGCCAGCTTCGATGCCCATGAACCCGACGTGCAATGGACATCGCGGCATCTGGCCGAATACGTCACCCCCGGTGGCGGGCGGCGCGGTTTTTGCCCGACCTGCGCCACCTCGCTGTTCTTCCGCGCCGCCGACGGCAGCTTTTCGGTGGAATGCGGGGCCATCGCCAACCCCAGCGGAGGGCGCCTGGCCGCCCATATCTTCACCGCCGAAAAGGGCGACTATTATGCCCTGACCGACGGCCTGCCGACCCATCCCACCGGCGGCTGACCGGCCGCCCCGCCGCGGGAGAGTGCCGATGATCACCGAGATCGAGGATTTTTTCGCCAGGGGCTGCGGCCGCTGCGCCCGCTTTGACACGCCCGACTGTTCGACCCGGCTCTGGATCGACGGGCTGGTCACCTTGCGCGGGCTGTGCCTGTCGCTGGGCCTGTCCGAGGTGGTGAAGTGGGGCCACCCCTGCTACATGCACGCCGGGCGCAACATCGCCGTCATGGGGGCGTTTCGCGGCGATTTCCGGCTAAGCTTTTTCGATGCGGCGCTGCTGACCGACCCGGAGGGGGCGTTGCAGCGGCAGGGGCCGAACACCCGCCACCCCGACGCGCTGCGCTTTACCGCTGCCGATCAGGTGGCCGCCCGCGCGCCCGTCATCCTGTCGCTGCTGCGTCAGGCCATGGCGCTGGCCGAGGCCGGGGCCCGCCCCTCTCGGCCCATGGCCGGGGCGCCCGACCTGCCCGCCGATCTGGCCGCCGCATTGCAGGCCGACCCCGACCTTGCCGCCGCCTTCCACCGCCTGACGCCTGGCCGCCAGCGCAGCCATGTGCTGGCGCTGGCCTCGGCCAAGACGCCCGAAACCCGCCTACGCCGGATCGCAGCGCAGCGGGGGCGCATCCTGTCGGGCAAGGGCGCGACCGAACGCTAGGCCTCCCCCTTGATCTTCGACCCTGCCCGGCGCTACCTGCGCCAAGGCAACAGGAGGCGCGCATGGCCCGGATCACCCTTCTTGACGGCGGCATGGGCCAGGAACTGGTCGCCCGCGCCGGGTCCGACCCCGGCCCCTTGTGGGCGACGCGGGTGATGCTGGACCACCCCGGACTGGTCAAGGCGATCCACGACGATTACTTCGCCGCCGGCGCCAGCGTCGCCACCACCAACACCTACAACATCCTGCACGACCGGCTTGCGCCGCACGGCCTGGACCGGCTGTATCACGCGCTGCACCTGCGCGCGCTGGCCGAGGCGCATGAGGCGGTGGCCCAGGCGGGCCGCGGGATGATCGCCGGCTCGATGGGGCCCTTGGGCGAAAGCTACCGCCCCGACCTGACGCCCCCGGTGGCCGTTTCGGCCCCGCTTTACGCCGAAAAGGCCCGCATCCTTGGCCCGCATGTCGACGTGATCCTGATCGAGACGATCTCTTCGCTGGACCTGGCCCGCGGCGCCCTGATCGGCGCGCAGGCGGCGGGGCGGCCGGTCTGGCTGTCGGTCTCGGTGCATGACCGCGACGGCAGCCGCCTGCGCTCGGGCGAGCCCGTCTCGGCCCTGGCCGAGGTGCTGGCGGAAAGCCCCGCCGCCGCCGTCCTGGCCAACTGTTCGATGCCCGAGGCGATGGAGGCCGCCTTGGCCGCGCTGAAGCCCCTGGGCCTGCCCTTCGGCGCCTATGCCAACGGGTTTTCGGAGATCTCCAGCCTGCCCCTGCCCGAAGGCAACCACGCCCCTGCCTATTGCGCCCGCCACGACCTGACGCCCGCCGCCTACACCGCCTTTGCGCTGCGCTGGATTGAGATGGGCGCCACCATCGTCGGCGGCTGCTGCGAGGTGGGGCCGGCCCATATCCGCCACCTCGCCGCCGCCCTGCGCGACGCCGGCCACCAGATCGCATGATCCCCGACTTCGACTATCGCCCCCCCGACGTGCCGCTGTGCATCCTGCATGAGGACAAGCACATCCTGGTGGTCGACAAGCCCTCGGGCCTTCTGTCCGTGCCCGGCAAGCTGGAGGGGCGGGCGGATTGCCTGCTGACCCGCCTTCAGGCCGCCCGCTGGGACGCGCTCTTGGTGCATCGGCTGGATTGCGATACCTCGGGCGTGATGATCTTTGCCCGCACCAAGGCGGCGCAGGGCTTTCTGGGGCAAGAGTTCGAGCAGCGTCGGGCGGAAAAGACCTATGTCGCCCGCGTGGCCGGAGAGATTGCGGGCGACAGTGGCACCATCGACCTGCCGATCGGCGCCGACTGGCCGAACCGCCCGCGCCAGATGGTCAGCCACGACCACGGCCGCAAGGCGGTGACCGACTGGCAGGTGATCGGCCGCGCGCCAGGGGAAACCCGGGTCCGGCTGACGCCGCACACCGGCCGCAGCCACCAGTTGCGGGTCCATATGCTGGAACTGGGCCATCCGATCCTGGGCGACCCGATCTATGCCACGGGCGCGGCGCGCGAGTTTCCGCGCCTGATGCTGCATGCCGAAACGCTGGCGCTGCATCATCCGGCGACGAAAGACTGGGTCAGCTTTTCTGCCCCCGTCCCGTTCTGAATTCCGTTAACCAACCTGCAACTTCCGTGGTTAACTCTGGCGCAGAACTGCCGGAGGCCGCCCGTGAACCCGCTTTCCCATGCCTTTACCTTCCGATACGCGCTGGTCACCTGGCCTGCGATCCTGGTCCTGGTTGGCGCGGCCCTGATGGCGGTCTTCCCGGGCCAGGTCTGGTGGATCCTGCCGCTGACCCTTCTTTGCGTGCTTTCGGTCCTTGTGGGCCTGCACGACCTGCGGCAGACCCGCCATGCGGTCTTGCGCAATTATCCGGTCGCCGCCCACCTGCGCTTTCTGCTGGAAGGTATCCGCCCCGAGATGCGGCAGTATTTCTTCGAGGGCGACAAGGACGGCGCGCCCTTTGCCCGCGATGCCCGCGCCGTGGTCTACCAGCGCGCCAAGAAGGAACTGGACAAGCGGCCCTTCGGCACCCAGCACGATGTCTACCGCGAGCAATACGAATGGCTGCACCATTCCATCGCCCCCACGGCCGCCCCCCCGCATGAAGCGATGCGGGTCACCATCGGCCAGGGCCCTGCCACCTATTCGGCCAGCCTGCTGAATATCTCGGCAATGAGCTACGGCTCGCTGTCCGCCAATGCGATCCGGGCGCTGAACAAGGGCGCCAGGGCGGGCGGGTTCTACCACGACACCGGCGAAGGGGGCGTGTCGCCCTATCACCGCGAGAACGGCGGCGATCTGGTCTGGGAACTGGGCTCGGGCTACTTCGGGGCGCGGGCGGCGGATGGCTCGTTCGACCCCGGCCGCTTTGCCGAGGCCGCGGCCGACCCGCAGATCCGGATGGTGGAGCTGAAGCTGAGCCAGGGCGCCAAGCCGGGGCATGGCGGCGTCTTGCCCGCCGCAAAGGTGACCGAAGAGATCAGCCGCATCCGCGGCGTTCCGATGGGCCAGGACTGCAATTCTCCGGCCCAGCATTCGTGCTTTTCCACGCCCATCGGGCTGCTGGAGTTCGTCGCCCGGATGCGCGAGTTGTCGGGGGGCAAGCCCGCCGGGTTCAAGCTGTGCATCGGCCATCCGTGGGAATTTATGGCGATCTGCAAGGCCATGGTGGAAACCGGAATCACCCCCGATTTCATCGTGATCGACGGGAAAGAGGGTGGCACCGGCGCCGCTCCGCTGGAGTTCATGGACCATGTCGGCATGCCGCTGCGCGACGGATTGACCTTTGCGCACAACGCCTTGGTCGGCGTCGGCCTGCGCGACAGGGTGCGGATCGGGGCCAGCGGCAAGATCACCTCGGCCTTTGACATGGCGCGGGTGATGGCCTTGGGGGCCGACTGGTGCAACGCCGCGCGCGGCTTCATGTTCGCGGTCGGCTGCATCCAGGCGCAGTCCTGCCACACTGGCCAATGCCCGACCGGCGTCGCCACCCAGGACCCGCTGCGCCAGCGCGCCATCGTGGTGCCCGACAAGGCCGAGCGGGTGGCGAACTTTCAGCGCAACACCTTGCACGCGCTGGCCGAACTGGTGGCGGCGGCGGGGCTGGCGCATCCGTCCGACCTGCGGCCGCACCACTTCCTGCGGCGCACCGATGCCGACAAGGTCAAGTCCTTTGCCCAGCTTTACGAACAGCTGGCGCCGGGGCAGCTGCTGACGGATGCCGCCGGCTCGCCGATGTTCGCCGAGGCCTGGGCGGTCAGCCGGGCCGATACTTTCGCCCGCGTCGGCTAAAGGGTCAGGGCAGCCTTGCGGCCGTCGTGGAAGGCATAGGCGGCCAGCCGCGGTGCGGCGCAGTCGCCAATGCGCAGCGTGGCCTTGCCCGCGAAGGTTTCGGGGAAGGGATCGAAGCTGCGATTGGTGGTGGCCATCACCAGCGCGCTGGCGGGGATCTGCGTCTCTTCGCCGGTCAACAGGCTGCGGATCGTGGCGCCGTTGCCGTGCCAGCGGGCGATCAGGCTTTCGGTGACGAAACGTGCGCCCTTCGCGGCCAAGGCGCGGCGCGCGGCGCCATCCGCGGCGGTGCGGGAAATCTCTTTTCCGACAAAGGCTTCGGGGGTGACGATGGTGACCTGATGGCCCTGTTCGGCCAGCCACCAGGCGGTGCCGACACCGCGCCAGTTCGACCCCTCGTCGTACAGAATCACCTCGTGGCCAGGACGTGCCTCGCGCCGCAGGATGGCTTCGGGGGAGTGGACATGGCCATTTTCCAG
>JAGPCN010000130.1 GCA_018058035.1 Fuscovulum sp. | reverse complement strand
ACGGCGTGGCCGAGGGCGCGGCGCAACTGGCCGGGCTGAAGCGGGAGAACCTGATCCCCGGCGACAGCTTCGTCGATGACGGCCGCAGCTACGGCGACCGCTTCTGGCCGGTCGAAGGCGGTGCCGCTGCCGCCCCCGAGGCCGACGTCACCGCTGCCGAACCGGCACCGGAACCTGCGCCCGAACCGGCCCCCGAGGCCGCCCCCGAACCCGAACCCGAACCCGAACCTGTCGTCGAACCCGAAGAGACCCCGCAACAGGCCCGCGCCTCCGAGGCCGAACTGTCGGAGGACGACCGCAAGCTGTTGCAGACCGCGCTGGCCTGGTTCGGCTTTTACGACGGCGGCATCGACGGCGCCTTCGGCCGCGGCACCCGCGGCTCGATGGCCGCCTGGCAAGAGGCGATGGGGCTGGAACCGACCGGCATCCTGACCATGCGCCAGCGCGCCACCCTGGTCGCCAACTACCAGGCCGAGATCAGCGAATTCGGCTTTGCCGAGGTGACCGAGGAAGAGGCCGGCATCCAGGTCACCCTGCCGCTGGCGCTGGTGGAGTTCGACCATTACGAGCCGCCTTTCGTGCACTACCGCGAAAAGAACGGCTCGGGGCTGACGATGGTGCTGATCTCGCAGCCGGGCGACGTGGCGGCGCTGCACGGGCTGTATGACGTGCTGCAAACGCTCGAGGCGATGCCGACCACCGGCGAACGCGACAAGACCGACACCGATTTCCGCATCCACGGCACCTCGGCTGCCCTCGACACCCACGCCTTTGCCCAGCAGAAAAGCGGCGCGGTCAAGGGCTGGATGCTGATCTCGACCCCCGGCACGGCGGATCGCGATGCCCGGATCCTGCAGGTGCTGCAACAAACCTTCCGCTCGACCGGCGCCACCGCGCTGGACCCCGGCATGGTCGCGCTGGAAGACAGCGTCCGCCGCGGGCTTCTGTCGGGGCTTGAGGTGCGGCGGCCGAAATTCTCGCGCTCGGGGTTCTTCGTCGATGCCTCGGGCACGGTGCTGACCACCGACCAGGCGGTGGAGGGCTGTGGCCGGATCACCATCGAACGCGAGATCGACGCGACCCTGGTCGCCACCGATACCGCCGCCGGGCTGGCCGTGCTCAAGCCCGTCGCCCCGCTGTCGCCCCCCGCCGTGGCCGAATTCCAGCTGCTGCCCGACCGCGTCGGCGCCGAGATCGGCGTGGCCGGCTATTCCTACGAAGACCGCCTGCCCGCCCCCGTGCTGACCCATGGCGCGCTGGAGGACGGCACCGGCCCGGGTGGCGAGGCCGGGATCAAGCGGCTGTCGCTGGCCGCCTTGCCGGGCGATGCCGGCGGCCCGGTGGTCGATGCCTCGGGCGCGGTGATCGGCATGCTCTTGCCCGACGGCCGCGACCCCAGCCGCGAATTGCCTCAAGGGGTGGCCCTTGCGGCGGCCACCTCGGCGGCGACGGCCTTTCTGGAAGGCGCCGGGCTGACCCTGCGCAAGGCCGAACGGGCCGAGGCGCTGGCCCCCACCGCGCTGGCCGACCTGGCGCGCGACATGACGGTTCTGGTGTCCTGCTGGGAATGACCCTCAGCGCCGCCAGAACCGCGGCAACAGCAGCACCAGCACGGCCATCAGGCCCAGCCGGCCCAGGATCATCGCCAGCGTCATGATGAGGATGGCGGCATCGGGATAGTCGATGAAGGTCCCGGTCCGCGCCACCAGCGGGCCGAAGCCGTAGCCGACATTGCCAAGCGCCTGCCAGACGCCGAACAGCGCGCTTTCGATGTCGACCCCGGTCAGCGTCATCGCCACCGTCAGCACGCCCAGGATGACGATATAGCCCGAGATGAACATGATCAGCGCGTTGATCACGTCTTCCTCGACGGTCCGCCCTTCGTACTTGACCGGGTCGACGGCCGAGGGGTTGGCGATCTGCCGGATCTGGCGGCGCAGCACCGCCATCGCCACCTGCACCCGGAACACCGACAGCCCCGCTGCCGATGACCCCGAACAGGCCCCGATGGTGCCGACTACAAAGGCCACCACCAGCATCACGCCGCCCCAGGCCGGGAACGACCCGGTAAAGAACCCGGTCGAGGACATGATCGAGGTCAGGTTGAACAGTGCCTCGCGGAAGGCGGGCTCGACCGCCATGCCGGTCGACCAGACCTGCCAGCCCGCCACCAGCATCACCGCCGACAGAAGCCAGCGCCCATAGGCGCGGATCTGGGCATCCTGCCACAGGGGTTGCATCTGCCCGCTCAACGCCTGCACGAAGCGGATATAGGGCAGGCTGCCCAGGAACATGAACAGCGCCCCGAAATATTCACCCGCGCCCTGGAACTGGTTGAACGAACTGTCGTAGGGCGAAAAGCCCCCGGTCGCGATGCTGGCAAAGCCATGCACGACAGCCCCCAGCGGCGGCATCCCGATGGCCGAATAGACCAGGATGCAGGCCACCGTCAGCCCGACATAGACCATCAGCAGATGCTTGGCGATGTCGGTGGCGCGCGGCAGCGCCTTGCCGAAGGTGTCAAACCCCTCGGTGCGGAAGAACTGCATCCCGCCGACCCGCATGATCGGCAGGAAGATCATCGCGATGAAGGCGATCCCCAATCCGCCGGTCCAGTTCAGCAGGCCCCGCCACAGGTTCATGCCCACCGGCAGCGCCTCAAGCCCCACGATGACCGAGGCGCCGGTGGTGGTGATGCCCGAGACGCTTTCGAAATAGGCGTTCAGATAGCTGAGCCCCGGCGCGCCCAGCCAGAACGGCAGCGCGCCGAAGGCCGGCACCAGGAACCAGATGCCCGCGGTCAACAGATAGGCCTGCCGCACGTCCAGCGCCACGCCCAGGCCGTTGGCCGAGGCCATCGACAGCGCCATGCCCACCATGCCGGTCAGGATCGCCGATTGCGCGAAGGAGGCCCAGTTGGCGTCGCCGCCGCGCCAGTCCAGCACGGCGGGCGCCACCATCAGGATGGCCAGGACGATCAGGATTCGTCCGATCACATAGGCGACGGGGCGCAGGTCGATCATGGGGCGCAGGGATAGGCGCTTCACGCGCGCCCGTCAAACGCGGCTCCTCGTTCGACTTCGTCTCCTCGTCGCCATCCCGCGCGCGAGGAGCGACGAAGTCGACGACGAGCTCGCCTTACCCGGCGTGGATCAGGCTCTGGAACAGCCGCGGGTCCAGGCTTTCGGCGGCAAAGCTTGCGCCCTCGGTCAACAGGCTGACCGCGTCGTGGCTGTGCAGCGATTCCTGGTGGCTGGCCAGCACGCGGAAGTCGCCCACCCGCGGGTCGGCCTTCAGCGTCTTGGCGAAACTCCGCGCCGCGTCCTCGACAAAGATCGGGTTGGCAGCGTTCAGTTCGGCAAAGGCCTGTTCGTCCTCGCGCTTGACCATCACCTGGGTCTCGGTCGGCACCCCGTCGCGGGCCAGTTCGATCAGGTCCTCGAACCACAGGCAGTGCTTGCCGACCAGTTCCACCGACAGCCGCGCGACCGAGCGCTGCGAATGCGGCGTGGCCAGCTGGCCGCGCGTCATCCTTGCGTGTTCGCTCAGTTCCAGCGAACAGGGGCAGGTGCTTGAATAGACGTAATCCAGGTGCATGAACCGCTTGCGCACCCCGGCCACATCCACCAGTTCCAGCGCGATGTCGTAATACTGCCAGCCCGACAGGCCCGAGCGCAGCGAGGTCACCTTCATCGGGAAGGAAAACCGCATCTGGATGCGGGCATCGAACGAGCCGAGATCGCGCTTGTAATCCTCAAGCGCGTGCTCGATCACCGCAAAGGAGAAATCCTTTTCGGCATGGGCATAGAACGACCGCATGATGCGGCTCATGTTGATGCCCTTCTTTTCCGCCTCAAGGCTGACCGTGCCGGTCACGCTGGTTTCCAGCGTCACCGGACCATTGTCGCGGGTGCGGTACTGGATCGGCAGGCGAAAGTTGGAAATGCCGACATGCTGGATCACCGCCTTTTCGCCGCGGATCAGGCTGGCGGGGCCGTTCTGCAGGTCGGGCAAGGTGGCTTTGTAGGCCTCGGTCACCACGAAATCGGACGGATAGGCGCGGCTCAGCACCGGATAGCCCTGCCCCGGCAGCAGATTGCCGACCGAGGGGTCGAGCGCCGCGATCTCCTCGTCCGATGCGCGGCCGGCCCAGTGCCGCAACACCGCCAGCGCCGCCTCGGCATCCTCGCGCGACGGCTTGCGGTCGATCTCGGGGGTATGGACGTTCATCGGGGGCTTCCTTTCGGTTCGGGCCGGGGGCAGCCCCCGCCGTCAATTTCCGGATTGAATACGCATCAGGCCCCGCCGCAGATCACTCTGGTCAACGACAAGATGCCTATCAGATAGTCATTCGCGGCCCCCGCACAAGCGCGGATTGCGACATCGGCGGCGGCTTTCCCGCCGTGACGGAGCAAATCCGCGCGGCCGCGCCTCAGGCCCGAGTTCCCAGGCCCGAGTTCTCAGGCCCGCTCCAGCGCCTGCGCCAGGTCGGCGATCAGGTCGCCCGCATCTT
Organism: Fuscovulum sp.; assembly: GCA_018058035.1. Taxonomy (GTDB): domain Bacteria; phylum Pseudomonadota; class Alphaproteobacteria; order Rhodobacterales; family Rhodobacteraceae; genus Pseudogemmobacter. The sequence goes on along the minus strand of JAGPCN010000130.1, from coordinate 6,647 downwards.
CCAGCCCCACCGACAGCCGGATCAGGCCCGGCGTGATGCCCAAGGCATCCTTCTGGTCCTGTGGCAGGCGCTGGTGGGTGGTGGTGGCCGGATGCGTGGCGATCGACTTGGCATCGCCCAGGTTGTTGGAAATGCGCGCGATTTCCAGCGCGTTCATGAACCGGAAGGCGGCCTCCTTGCCGCCCTTCACCTCGAACGCCACCAGCGTGCCGCCCGACCCCATCTGCGCCATCGCCAGCGCGTGCTGCGGGTGGCTGGCCAGCCCCGGATAGATCACCTTCGACACCTTGTCGTGCGTTTCCAAAGCCTTGGCGACCTGCAGCGCCGCGTCCGCCATGGCCCGGCAGCGCAGGTCCAGCGTCGCCATGCCGTTCAGGTGCATCCAGGCGGTGAAGGGCGACATGCTGCCGCCCGTATGCTTCATGTAGGGTTCCACCGTCTTGCGGATGAACTCCTTCGTGCCGCAGATCACGCCGCCCAGGGCGCGGCCCTGGCCGTCGATGTGCTTGGTGGTCGAATAGACCACCACATCGGCGCCCTGTTCCACCGCGCGGGAAAAGATCGGGGTGGCAAAAACGTTGTCGACGATCACGATGGCGCCCGCCGCATGGGCGATCCGCGAGACGCCCTCGATATCCACCAGCTCCAGCGCGGGGTTCGACATCGACTCGAAGAACACCGCCTTGGTGCCTGGAATCACGGCATTTTTCCATTGCTCAAGATCGGCGCCGTCGACGAAGGTGACCTTCACCCCGAACCGCGTCAGCACCTCTTCGAGGATGTAGAGGCACGACCCGAAGAGGGCGCGCGAGCTGACCACATGATCCCCCGCCTTCAGGCACGACATCAGCGCCCCGTTCACCGCCGCCATTCCGCTGGCGGTGGCAAAGGCGTCTTCGGTGCCTTCCAGCGCCGCGATGCGGTCTTCGAACATCCGCGTCGTGGGGTTGCCGTAGCGGGCATAGATGAATTCATCCTCGCCCGCCTTCTGGAACCGCGCCTCGGCGGCCTCGGCGGTGGGGTAGACGAAACCCTGGGTCAGGAAGATCGCCTCGGCCATCTCGCCATACTGGCTGCGGCGGATGCCGTCATGCACCAGTTTCGTGCGGGTCTTCCAGTCCTTCGTCATCGCGCGCAGGCCCCCCTTGGGCCAATGAAAAAGCCCCGGACAGCCAGAGGCGCCGGGGCCGATGCCCGAACCTCTTTAGCGGCTTGTTTAACGTGGCCCGCAATCCGGTAACAAAGCGCCACGAGGGGCGGCATAATCCTTTGCCCCGCCTTGGTCAACCGGCGATGGCGTGGGCTTGATTTCCGCGCCGGCCTGGCCAAGGCTGCGGCCAGCCGGTCGCCCTTGCGGAGATGCCCCATGACCAAGCCCCTTACCAGTCTGGCCCTGTCGGCGCTGCTGGCGACCCCTGCCCTGCCGCTCTGGGCCGCGACCTGCGAGGACCGGATCGAGGATTACGAAAGCCGCATCACCCTGTGCGCGGCCGAGGCCGCCGCGGCCGCGAACCCCGACGATGCCGCCGTGGCCCTGGGCTATCAGGGCGAGGCCGAGCGGATGCTGGGTCGGCTGGACCAGGCCGAGGCCACGCTGCAACAGGCGCTGTCGCTGTCGCCGCGCAATGGCTGGTACTGGGTGGAACTGGGCCATGTGCGGTTCGACGGCGGCGATGTCTCGGGCGCGCTTGGCCATTACGGCACCGCGCTGGAGCTGTCGCCCGGCGACCCCTATCCGCTGATCAACCGCGCCGATGCCTGGTCGGTGCTGGGGGCGCCCGACCGCTGCCTGACCGACAGCGCCGCCGCCCTGGCGATCGACCCGGGCTATACCTACGCCCACCTGATCCACGCCCGCTGCCTGATCGGCACCGGCCGCGCCGACGAGGCGCTGACCCACCTGGACCCGCTGATCGCCGCCGACCCCGCCTGGCTGGACCCGGCGCTGGCGCGGGTGCAGGCGCTGACCGACCTGGGCCGCCCGGCCGAGGCGGTCGCCGGTGCCGACCAGGCGCTGGCCGCCGCCGGGGGCGGTGATGGCGGGGCTGCCGATGCCTTGCTGATCGCGCGGCTGCGGGCCAACATCGACCTGATGCCGCTGGACGCGCTGTTGGCCGAGGCCGACGGCCTGGCCTCCCGCCTGGCCGACGCCCCCGACCTGGCCGATGCCCGCGCCCGCGCCCTGCTGAAAGCCGGTCGTGTGGACGAGGCCGAGACCGCCGCCGCGCCCCTGGCCGCCTTGTCCGGCACTCTGGAGATGTCGGGCTATTTCCACGACACGCTGGCGCGGATCGACCTGGCGCGCGGGCGCACCGATGCGGCCTTGCGCAACCTCGGCCGCGCCCTGGCGCTGGAACCGCGCCTGGCCAAGCGCTATGCCCGGCAATTGTCGGAGCAGGGCTATCTGCCGCTGTCGATCCAGACCGCCAACCTGGTCAAGGCCCTGATGCGCTGCTTCGAGGAACGCGGCCAGGATTGCCGCGTCGGCGGCTGACGACGCTGGCGAAATGCCGGCCTGGCGGAAGGACGGCTTGGCGGGAGGGTGGCCTAGCGGAAGGCTGGGCCGTCATCCTCGGTGTGGATCACGGTCAGGATCATCGCCGACAGGATCACATGCGCGACCACCGGCAGGACCGCCCAGAACACCAGCCAGTGCGACGGCTCGACCGCGCGGATCATCGTCTCGTTCAGAAGCAGGAAGCCCAGGTTGAACAGCACCATGATCCGCGTCATCACCGGCAGGTGCGGCGCCATCTCGGGCCAGGGCCAGAACCGGGTGGCCATGTCGTGGCGGTTGGCCAGCATGTCCGACAGGAACATCGCGCCAAGGACGATGTAATAGGCGCTCTGACTGCGCTGGCACCACAGCGGATCGTCGACCGAGGCCAGCAGGAACAGCGGCCCCAGGGCCACCAGCACCGCCATCACCACGGTTTCGCGGCGGCTGAACTGGGCCATCAGCTTGGACACCATCCCCTCGAACCGGACCGAGATGCGCACCGCCAGCGCCAGCAGGAAGGCGGTGACAAAGGCCTGCCCGTCCTCGCCCGGCCCCAACAGGACCGACAGCAGCGGATAGGCCACCACCAGCACGACCCCGGGCAGAAAGGTCTTGCGGGGCATCGGGGGCACGTCCCTGAAAAGTTCCAGGAACAGACGAACGGATTCAATCGTCTGGCGCAGCATGGGGCAGATGTCCTTCGAGCAGCTGCGACCGGGATGCGCGCAAATTCCGGCAAGGGTGTGGCAGGAAGGCGCCGCGGGCGCGGCAAATACCCAGGTCGGCCGGCTTAGGCCTTGGGTTCGGTCGAATAGCGCTCGAACAGGCGGCCCTGGGTCAGGATGAACAGGAACAGCGCGGCCGTCAGGCCGAAGGTCTTGAAGTTGACCCAGGCCTCGGTCGACATCAGCCGCCAGACCGCCTCGTTCGCGACGGCCAGCGCGAAGAAGAACGCCGTCATCCGCCGGGTCAGGATCAGCCAGCCCTCGGGCTTCATCGGCACCACTTCCTCCATCACCGCCGACAGATAGCTTTGCCCACGCAGCAGACCCACGCCCAGGATCGCGCCGAAGGCCAGGTACAGAAGCGTCGGCTTCATCTTGATGAAGCGTTCGTCGTTCAGCCAGACCGACAGCCCGCCCATCACGATCACCAGGACCAGCGTCATCAGCTGCATCCGCGACAGCCGCCCGGTCAGCCACCACAACAGCGCCGTGGTCAGCACGATCAGCACCACGAAAGCCGCCGTGGTGACGATGAAGCCGGAATATTCCGCCCCGCCGATGACAAAGACCCGGTCCTTGAGCCGGCCGAACATCACGAAGAACAGGATCACCGGCCCCAGTTCCAGGGCCAGCTTGAGTATCGGGTTGATCTTGCGCGTCGCCATGTTCCGTCCTAGCCCATAACCTCGATCATCACGGCCCCGCCCGCGATCAGCGCCATCAGCGCGGTGCGCGCCGGCCCCACCTTCTCGCCCAGAACCAGCCAGCCGATCAAGGCCGCAAAGACGGTGCTGGTCTCGCGCAGGGTCGCCGCCTCTCCGACCTTGTCCAGCCGGGTGGCCAGCATGATCGCCCCGAACGAGAAATAGGCGACAAAGGCGCCCAGCACACCCCGCCGCAGCAGGGGCGCGATCTCGGCCCGCGGCAGGGCCAGCCAGCGCCGCGCGGTGACGGCCGGGATGAACACCCCGTCGATCATGAAGAACCAGGCCAGGAAGGTGAAGGGGTCGGCGGTGGCGCGGATGCCGTAGGCGTCATAGGTGGTATAGGCCGCCACCAGCCCGCCGGTCGCCACCGCAAAGGCCAGCGCCGGGCCCAGGCTGTCGCGCCCCTGCGTCAGGTGGCGCAGGTTGTAAAGCGCCAGCCCCAGGATGCCGCCGACCAGAAGGCCCAGGCCCGCCCATTGGCCGGCCGTGTAGGTCTCGGCAAAGACCCAGCCGGCGGCGACAAAGGTGAACAGCGGCCCGGTACCGCGCACCACCGGATAGACCACGGTATAGGCGCCGCGGGTGTAGGTCATCGCCTGCAAGACCTTGTAGACCGCATGGATCGCGAAGGCGCCGGCGAAGATCGGCCACATGTGCGGCTCGGGCCAGGGCACGACGAAAAGGGCGAAGGGCGCCGCGATCAGGCCATAGCTGGCGTCGATGGCGGCGCGGGAAAGCCAGGGATCGTGCCGGCCCTTTTGCAGCGCGCCGAACAGGGCGTGCAGCACGGCGGCCAGCAAGGCCAGCGCCAGGGCCAGGTCGTGGCCGGCGGGCGTGCCCTGCAGCGAGATCAGCCAGGCGCTCATGCCGGGGCCGCCGGGGAACCGGAATTCGCGCGAATTCCGGACCGATTTCCGCGCGGAAATCGGGCCCGGGCGGAAACCGGGCTCACCCCTCCAACCCGACCAGGGCGCGGGCGAAATCGTCGGGGTCAAAGGGCGACAGGTCGTCGATCTGCTCGCCCACCCCGATCGCATGGATCGGCAGGCCAAAGCGGTCGGCCAGCGCCACCAGAACGCCGCCCTTGGCGGTGCCGTCCAGCTTGGTCATCACCAGGCCCGAGACATCGGCGATCTTGCGAAAGATTTCCACCTGGGTCAGCGCGTTCTGGCCCGTGGTCGCATCCAGCACCAGCAGCGTGTTGTGCGGCGCGGTGGGGTCGACCTTGCGGATGACGCGGACGATCTTGGCCAGTTCCTCCATCAGGTCGGCGCGGTTCTGCAACCGCCCGGCGGTGTCGATCATCAGAAGGTCGGCGCCCTCGGCCCGGGCGCGGGTCAGCGCATCGAAGGCCAGGCTGGCCGGATCGCTGCCCTCGGGCGCGGTCAACACCGGAACGCCCGCGCGGTTGCCCCAGATCTGCAACTGCTCCACCGCCGCCGCGCGGAAGGTGTCGCCGGCGGCGATCACCACCGACTTGCCGGCGGCCTTGAACTGGCTGGCAAGCTTGCCGATCGTCGTCGTCTTGCCCGAGCCGTTCACGCCGACCACCAGCACGACCTGCGGCTTTTGCGCATAAAGCGGCATCGGTTTCGCGACCGCGCCCATGATGCGCGCCACTTCGGCGGCCAGCGCCTCTTTCAGCTCGCGGCTCGAGACCTTCCTGCCGAACCGCCCCTCGGCAATGTTGGCGGTGACGCGGATCGCGGTTTCGGGGCCGAGGTCGGCCTGGATCAGCACATCCTCCAGGCTTTCCAGCATGGCGTCGTCCAGCACCCGGCGGGGTTCGTCCGCCGCGGGTGCCCGTCCGAACAGCCGCCCCAGAAGGCCCGGCTTCGCAGCCTCTGGCGCCGGGGCTTCGGCCCTTGCCACCGGCGCCGCCTCGGCCTTCGGCGCGGGCGGTGGCGGCGCGACCGCCACTTCGGCCTCGGGCGCGGCCTCGACCTGCGGTGCGGCGTCTTCCTCGGCGCCTTCGGCCACCAGCGCCTCAAGCCCGTCGCTGATCTTGTCGGAGGACCGGAACAGACGGTCCTTGAGCTTCTTGAAGAACGACATGCGCGCAGGCCCTCTGGCTGGTTCCCCCTCACCTAATCGCTTTGACGGCCCGAGGAAAGACCGTCAGCCCTTGGCCGACCAGGTGAGGATCGAGGCCCAGCCGATCAGCGCCTGCCCGGCCCAATAGGCGGGCCAGAGCGCCCGCGACAGCCGCGCCTGGGCGGCCCGGTCCTGCACCACGAAAAGCCGCAGCGCCAGAAGCGCATCCGACAGGATGAACAGCGCCGCGCCGGCCCGCAACCCGCCCTGCCCCGGATGGGCCGGCAGGACCGCCACCGCCAGGCCCATCAGCCCGATCACCGCGACATAGCCCGCCACCGGCCCCCGCAGGGCGCCGGTCCGCGGCAGCAGCCAGAGCGGGGTCGAGCCGACCAGCGCGGCCAGAACCGCCACCGCCACCCCCTCGGCCAGGGTCCAGCCGTCAAACCCCAGGTCCGCGGCCCGCGCCACGATCCCGCCCGCATAGGCCAGATGCCCCGCGGCAAAGGCCGCCATTCCGGCCAGAAAGGCCGCCTGACCCCGCCGCGCCAGGAACCAGTCGCCCAAGGCGCCCAGCGTCAGCCCCAAGGCGATCGGCCAAAGGCCGTGCCCCCGGGCAACCGCCGTCCACAGGATTGCCGCCAGAAGCCCGGTCGAGGCCGCCTTGATCGCCGCCCCTGC
>JAGPCN010000129.1 GCA_018058035.1 Fuscovulum sp. | reverse complement strand
CCGCACACAGCCAAGCCGTATCGCCATCCGTTGCTTTCGGTGCAAGGAAATACCTATTCAGGCACGGAAACGAAAGAGACCTGCCAACAAAAAATGGCCGTTTCGTCGCGCCATTGCGTCAAAAATGAATGCGGGCGCAAGCGACTGGCGACTTGCGCCTGCCGTCGCCGGGGTCCCCAGGCCCTAGTCGGCGGTCCAGCCTCCATCCAGAATCATCGCGCTGCCGGTCATCAGGGTCGAGGCATCCGAGGCCAGGAACACCGCCGCGCCGGTGATATCTTCGACCTGTCCGATCCGGCCAAGCTTGATCTTCGACAGAACCGAGGCGCGAAACGCCGCGTCCTGCAAGAAGGGGCGGGTCAACGGGGTTTCGATGAAGGTCGGGCAGATCGTGTTGACGCGGATGCGATGCGGCCCCAGTTCGACCGCCAGCGCCTTGGTGAACCCCTCCAGCGCCCATTTCGACGCGCAATAGAGCGTGCGGTTGACCGCGCCGACATGGCCCATCTGCGACGACATGTTGATGATCGAGCCGGGCTTGCCTTCGGCCAGCAGCCGGTCTGTCACCGCCTTGGCGGCAAAGACCGCGGCGCGCAGGTTCAGGCCCATGACCGCGTCGTAATCTTCGGTCGTGACCTGCGACAGCGGCTTGGGCCGGTTGGTGCCGGCGTTGTTGACAAAGACGTCAAAGGCCGGCAGCGCCGCGATCCGCGCGGCAAAGCTTTCGACATCCGTCACATCGGCCACCAGCGCCTCGGCATCCAGGCCGGAGGCGCGCAGTTCTTGCACCGCCGCAGCGATCTGGTCGCCGCTGCGGGCGCAAAGCGTCACCTCGGCGCCCGAGGCGGCCAGCGCCTCGGCGATGGCGCGACCGATGCCGCGCCCGGCGCCGGTCACCAGCGCGCGCTTGCCGTCCAGCCGGAACGAGGGTGCGGTCATTCGGCCGCCCCGCCGTATGGAACGTTGCGGCCGCCGTAGCGGCGCACGCGGATGTTGCATTGTTCGGCGTGACCGACAAAGCCCTCGAGCAGGCACAGGCGCGATCCGTAGGCGCCGATCATCGCCGCCGCCTCGTCGGTGGTCACCCGCTGATAGCTGTGGGTCTTCAGGAACTTGCCCACCCAAAGCCCGCCCGTATAGCGCCCCGCCTTCCGGGTCGGCAGGGTGTGGTTGGTGCCGATCACCTTGTCGCCATTGGCGACGTTGGTGCGCGGCCCAAGGAACAGCGCGCCATAGCTGTGCATGTGTTCCAGGAACCAATCGTCCCGGTCGGTCATAACCTGCACATGTTCCGAGGCGATGTCGTTCGCCACCGCCAGCATCTCGTCATAGCTGTCGCACAGGATCACCTCACCATAATCAGCCCAGCTTTTCCCGGCAGTATCGACGGTGGGCAGGATGGTCAGCAGCCTCGCCACCTCGGCCAGGGTGCCCTCGGCCAGCTTGCGGCTGTTGGTCACCAGCACGGCCGGAGAGTTGTAGCCATGTTCCGCCTGACCCAGCAGGTCGGTCGCGCAAAGTTCGGCATCCACCGTGTCGTCGGCGATCACCATCGTTTCGGTCGGGCCGGCGAACAGGTCGATGCCGACGCGCCCGTACAATTGCCGCTTCGCCTCGGCCACAAAGGCATTGCCGGGTCCGACCAGCATGTCGACCGGGGCGATGGTCTCGGTGCCGATCGCCATGGCCCCGACGGCTTGAATGCCGCCCAGAACGTAGATCTCATGCGCGCCGGCCATGTGCATCGCGGCGATCACGGCGGGGTTCGGCGCCCCCTTGAAGGGCGGGGTCGCCGCGATGATGCGCGGCACGCCCGCCACCGCCGCCGTCAGCACCGACATGTGCGCGCTGGCGACCATCGGGAATTTGCCCCCCGGCACATAGCAGCCGACCGATTGCACCGGAATGTTGCGATGGCCCAGGATCACGCCGGGAAGCGTCTCGACCTCGATGTCCTGCATCGAGGCGCGCTGCGCCTGCGCAAATTTGCGCACCTGGGCCTGCGCAAAGCGGATATCGTCCAGATCGCGCGGGGAAACCTGGGCGATCAGCGCCTCGATCTGGTCAAGGCTCAAGCGAAAGCTTGCGGGGGTATAGCCGTCAAACCGCGTGGCCAGGTCGCGCACCGCCGCGTCGCCGCGCGCCTCGATGTCGCGCAAAGCCTCCGAGACGATGGACCGGACCTTTGCGTCGTCCTCGGCCCGCTCACCCGCCGGTTTGCCGGATTTGAGGTATTGGACAGCCATGGCGCGTTTCCCTTCAACTGCGGTTCGGCGCAGTCTTGCCGAAGGGGCCGGAAACTCAAGCTCTGTGCAGGGCAGTGAAATATTTTCAGCCGCTGTCGCGCAAGACCAGATCGACCGGCAGCACGCGGATCGTGCCTTCGGCGGCGGGATCGGCCAACTGCGCCTCGACAAGGTCAAGCGCCTGGTCCGCCATGCGCGCAATGGGCTGGCGCACGGTGGTCAGGCGATAGGCGGCCCAACCGGCCATCGCCACGTCGTCAAAGCCGATGATGGCCACATCGTCCGGAACCGAAAGACCAAGCTCTCGCGCGGCATCGATCGCGGCCAATGCCATCACGTCATTGACGCAGAAGATCGCATCCGGCGCCGGACGCGCGGTCAAAAGCGTGCGGGCGGCTTGCAGGCTGGCAGTGTAGTCGTAATTTCCCGCAAGGCTTGCCGTCAGTTCTAGCCCCCCTTCCTTGAGCCGGTCCTGGAAGCCGCGGGTGCGTTCCAGGTGGGTCGAGGTGTTCTTCTTGCCGCCGATCAGCGCGATGCGCTGCCGGCCGGTTTCCAGGAATCTCTGGGCGACCATGCGACCGCCGCCGTGGTTGTCGCAGGTCACAGCCGTCATCCGGGCATCGGGCTGCACGCGGTTGAACAGGACGACCGGCAGGTGCCGCTCGCGACAGGCCCGCGCGATGTGCGACGACATCAACGCCGAAGTGACGATCACGGCATCCGAGGGAAAGGTCAGGATCTGTTCCATCACGGCATCGACCTCGTGCCCGGGGGTCACCGGGTGCAGCACCATCCGCCGACCGCGCGCCACGATGGCCTGCGACAGGGCATTCGCCGCCATCGGATAGAACGGGTTATCAAGATCGCCCGCAACCAGCGTGATCGTGCCGGTGGTCAGCCTGGACAAAGCGCGCGCGACGGGCGGCTGATAGCCCAGGTCGGCGGCGATTCTGAGGATCCTGTCGCGCAGGGCCGGTGCGATGGCACCCTTGGCCGAAAAGGCCCGCGATACCGCCGCGACCGAGGTTCCCGCCGCCGCCGCCACGTCGCGGGCTGTCACCTTGCGGCGCATGCGCCCCCCTTTGTCTGGAATCCCCTGGCCCTGTATCGCGCCGCCGCCGCCGTCGCACAAGAAGGGCTGCCCCCAGTGGCAGCGGGCCGAAGACTCCACATTGACAGGTCTCGACTCTGCTGCACGTTTGAATGCGCTTGCATAGGTATATGCTTCATAAAAACATGGTTTCAAGCATACAAATTGGAAGCGATACCAATCGGGTCTCTGCCCGAAGGCGACTTGCCTTGACCCGGAACTGACGATGAAACTTGGCCTTTTCCTACCCAACGCCAGCAACGGCTACATCATCTCGAAAGCCGCCCCGCAGTACATCCCCAGCTACCGGCACAATCTGGAGATCACCCGGATCGCCGAAAGCCTTGGCATGGAATTCGTGCTGTCGATGATCAAGTATCGCGGCTTTGGCGGCGAGGTCGGCTACTGGGACGGCTGCCTGGATTCGTTCACCCTGACCGGCGCGCTGGCGCAGGCGACAGACCGGATCCGGATGATCACCACGATCGGCGTACTGTCCGTGCATCCCGCCATCGTCGCTCGCGCCCTTTCGACGCTGGACGACATCAGCGGCGGTCGGGTCGCGCTGAACGTCGTCGCGGGCTGGAATGTGCATGAATACCAGCAAATGGGCATGTGGCGCGGACAAGAGCATTTCAACCAGCGCTACGACTATGCCGGCGAATATGTGCAGATCCTGCGCGGCCTGTGGGACAACGGCGCCTTTTCGTTCAAGGGCCGCTTCTTCGAGATCGACGACTGCCACTGCCTGCCGCAGCCCGCCCATCGGATCGAGATCGTCTCGGCCGGGCAGTCCCCGGCCGGGATCGAATTCACCGCCCGCCATGCGGACTACAACTTCACCGCCGCGCCGCCCGCCAAGATCCGTCCCATCGTCGAACAGACCCAGGCGGCGGCCCGCGCCAACAACCGCATGGTCGGCACGCTGGCCTATATCATCGTGATCGCCCGCGACACCGACGCCGAGGCCGAGGCCGAAGTGCAGCGCCTGACGCAGAACGCCGACCTTTAGGCGATCCGCAACCTGATGAACGCCGCCTCGCTGGACCCCAACAAGGGCGGCACCAGCGAGCGCATGCTGAACGGCATCAACCAGTCGGCCCGGGACGGCAACCTGGCCTTCAACAGCGCGCCGGTGATCTACGGGTCGCACCAGACCGTCGCGGCCGAGATCGACGCCCTGGCGGCGATGGGCCTTGAAGGCGCGCTTCTGGTGTTCCCGGACTATGTGCCGGACCTGAAGTCCTTTGACGACAAGGTGATGCCCTTGCTGACCTGCCGCTGACAGGAATTCCGCCTGCGCGGGCGGATACCGACCAAACCAACAACAGGGAAACGCACATGACTGAGCAATTCGCTTCCTCGCTTTCACCGTCGCGCCGCAGCTTTCTTCTGGGAGCCGGGGCCATGATGGGCTCTGGCACGCTGATGTCCGTCATCGGCGGCCGGGCAACGATGGCCCAGGCAGCGGGGGCGACGCTGGTCGTCGCCTCGACCACCACGCCGCAAAGCCTTGATTCCGAATTTGATGGCAGCCAGGGCACGCTGGACGCGATCGGCACGCTCTATGACAGCCTGATTGCCTACAAGAAGGTGCCTGACCCCGATCATCCCGGCGTCCTGCGCGAGGATCTGGCCGATCATCCCGACCTGCCGGGCAACATCAATGCCGAGGGCAAGCTGGCCGAAAGCTGGACGGTGGACCCCGAAGGCCGCTGGGCGGAATTCAAGCTGCGCGAAGGCGTGAAAAGCGCCTGGGGCAACGAACTGACCGCCGAAGACCCGTGGGCGCGGGACTTCATCTCGAACAACGCAGTCGGCTTCGGTCCTTACACCATCGAGGACCTGACCCGCGGCCAGCAGGTCGTCTACAAGGCGCGCGAGGACTACTACCTTGGCAAGCCCGCCATCGACCGGGTGATCTACCGCGAGGTGCCCACCTCGGCCACCCGTGTCGCCCTGCTTCAGGGCGGGTCGGTCGACATCGCGCAAAGCCTGCAACCGCTGGAAATCGCGACGCTCAAGACCGTTCCGGGGGTCGTGGTGCAGACCGTCAAGGCCTCGCCCATGATCTATATCGGCCTGAACACCAAGTTCGAGCCCTTCGACAAGATCCCCGTCCGCCAGGCGATGAACCACACCTTCCCGCGGCAGCTGGTGCTTGAGACGATCTTCCAGAACACCGCCAGCCCGATGACCGGCTGCATGCCCAGCTTCTACCCGGGCTTCTTCGGCGATGGCGTGCAGTTCGACTACGATCTGGACAAGGCCAAGGCCCTCTTGGCCGAGGCGGGCGTGCCCGACGGCTTTTCGACCACGCTGGCCTATAACGCGGGCGACCCGCTGCAAGAGCCGATGGCGATCCTTTACCAAAGCTCGCTGCGCCAGATCGGCATCGACCTTGGCCTGAAGAAGACGCCAGCCGGCACCTACTACAACGAGATCTCGGGGCGTACCCAGCCGATGATCATCAGCCTGGACAACCCCTGGACGGCCGATCCGGGCTACGCGATGTTCCTGTCGTTCCAGTCCGTTACCTATTCGAACTTCTCGAACTACAAGAACGCGCGGGTCGACGAACTGCTGGCCGAGGCCGGGGCGACCGCCGACAACGCCAAGCGCGTCGAACTGATGACCGAGGTGCAGAAGATCATCATGGTCGAGGCGCCCCGGGTCATGATCGCCTATCCCAACTACACGATGGCCAAGCGCGACACGGTGGACGGCTTTGCCTACTACACCTCGAACAACCTGCGCTTCCAGGACTTCTCGAAAAAGGTCTGAGCGGCCACTGTGCCGGGCCGCCCCGCGCGGCCCGGTGCGCGACCTGCATGAACGGAACCGACGATGGGCCTTACAACGACCGCGGGCGGCGGCCGGGCCGGGCAGGGCATGCCACGCCCTGGCCTGTTCCTGGCCATGCTGCGCGCCAAACCCTTCTTTGCCTTCGGCTACCTTTATCTGCTGCTGATCGTCATCCTGGCGATCCTTGCGCCCTTGATATCGCCCTATGACCCGGCGATGCCGGACCTGTCCAACTACCTGCAACCCCCCAACGCGTCGAACTGGCTGGGCACCGACAATACCGGAATGGATATCGCCACGCGCATCATCCATGCGCCGCGCACCGATCTGGTCATCGCGGTCCTGGGAACCGTGATCTCGGCCCTGATCGGCGCCCCGCTTGGCGCGCTGGTGGGGTATTACGAACGCCGGGGCGGCTGGCGGTCGGCGATCAGCGCCTTGGTGATGCGCACCGCAGATGTCTTGCAGGCGTTTCCGGTCTTCGTCTTTGCCATCGCGCTGGCGCTGGCGGTCTTTGCCTTCGGGCTGGTCGGGTCCAGCATCGAACTGATGGCCGATCCACAGGCCCGCGCCCAGCTTCTGGCCCGCCGCAGGACGAGGACCTGACATGCTTGTGCTTCGCTATGTCGGGCGCCGCCTGATCTTTGTCCTGCCGCAGTTGTTCGGCATCCTCTTCATCAGCTTCGCGCTGATCAAGATGATCCCCGGCGACCCGGCCGTGCTGATGCTGGGCCCGAACGCCAGCGAAAGCGCGCTGACGGCGCTGCGCAGCGACCTGGGGCTGGACAAGCCCTTCCTGGAACAGTTCGGCATCTATGTCTGGAAAGTGCTGCACGGCGACCTGGGCATGTCCTGGCAGACGACCCGGCCGGTGCTTGACGACCTTCTGGCCCGCTTTCCCGCAACGCTTGAGCTTGTGACGCTGGGCATGGCGCTTGCCATCCTCGTCGGCCTGCCCCTGGGGGTGGCCGCCGCCGCACGCAAGCGGGGGGTGATGCGCCGCGTGGCCGACTATTCCGGGTTGCTCGCCGGCTCGATCCCGGATTTCTGGCTGGCCCTGATGCTGGTCTTCGTCTTCTACTCGCTGCTGCAGATCGCGCCCGCGCCGATGGGCCGCATGCTTGCATCGGATTTCATCAGCTACGCCGACCTCAGCGGACTGCCGCGCAAGACCATCGTCCGGCAGGCGCTGCGGGCCTCGCTGCCGTCGATCATCACCATCATCAGCGTGCTGTTCAGCTTCGCCATCGGCGGCGTGGTGCTGGTCGAGATCGTCTTCAGCTGGGGCGGCGCGGGGCAATATGCCGTGCAAGGAGTGCTGAACTCGGACATCAACCCGGTGCTGGGATTTGTGCTGTTCTCGGCGATCCAGTCGCTGATCATGTATCTGATCGTTGATCTGCTTTACTTTTCTCTCGATCCCAGGATACGGCACTGACATGAACCCTCCCCCGCAGCTGGTCGCGGAGGCGACCGACACGCACGCGCCGCTGGTTCGCGTCGACGGCCTGCACGTGACCTATGTCAGCGACGATCATCCCGCCCTGCGCGACTTCAGCCTGTCCATCGCCAAGGGCGAACTGATCGGGCTGGTCGGTGAATCCGGTGCCGGCAAGACCACCCTGGCGCGCGCGCTGATGGGCAGGCTGAAATCGCCCGGCCGCGTCAACAAGGGAGAGGTCACGTTTCAGGGCAATTCGATGACCGACCTCTCCGATGCCACCCGGCAGGACCTGCTGGGCAACCGCATCGCGATGATCGTGGCCAATCCGCGCAGCGAGCTGAACCCGAACCTGACCGTGGGGGAACAGATCGTCACCGTTTTGCGCCATCACAAGGGCCTGTCGCGCCCCAAGGCCGAAGCCGAGGCGCTGGCGATGCTGAAGGCGGTTCACATCCCCGACGCCGAACGGCGGATGAACAGCTATGCGCATGAGCTGAGCGGCGGCATGGCGCAGCGCATCGTGATCGCCATCGCCCTTTGCTGCGGGCCGGATTTCGTGATCTCGGACGATGCCACCAGCGGGCTGGACGTGACCGTGCAGAACCAGGTGCTGTCGCTGGTGGCCGACATGGTGCGCGAGAAATCGGCCTCGGCGCTGTTCATCACGCGCGACATCTCGATCGCGGCGCATTTCTGCACCCGCATCGTGATCCTCTATCGCGGCGAAATGGTCGAAACCGCGACCACCGCAGACTTCTTCGACCGGCCGGCGCATCCCTACAGCCTGTCGCTGATGGCGGCCTTTGCCCATAATGCCGACCTGCGCAGAGCCTGGTCGATCGACGGCACCGACGAGACCGAGCCGCCCGCCACGGGCTGCATCTTCGCGCCCCGTTGCGTGCGCAGGCAGGACCGCTGCAACCGCGAGGCTCCGGCCCTGCGGGCCCTGACCCCGACCAGCCTGGTGCGCTGTCATTTCCCGGTGGAGGACTGAATGTCCGGCGAACCGCTTCTGACCCTGCGCAACCTGCACAAGCGCTTTCCGATCATCGGCTCGAAAAAGGTGGTGCGGGCGCTGAACGGCGTCGACCTGGTTGTGCATCGCGGCCAGACCCTGTCGCTGGTCGGTGAATCAGGGTCGGGCAAGACCACGGTGGGCCGCTGCATCGCCGGCCTGATCGATCCGGACGACGGCGAGATCGTCTATGACGGCCTGCCGATGACCCGGCGGCGCAACATCCGCAGTCCCGAACTGCGCGGCAAGATCCAGATGGTGTTCCAGGAACCGACCGAGTCGCTTGACCCGCGGATGACCGTGGGCGCCTCGCTGGCCGAGCCGCTGGCCTACCTGGACATGCCCCGGCAGGAACGCGCGCAGCGCATGGCCGAAACGGCGAAGCGCATCGGGTTGAAACCCGCGCTGCTGGAGCGCTATCCGTCCGAGCTGAGCGCCGATATCCTTCAGCGCATCGGCATCGGCCGCGCGATCATCACCCGGCCGGCGCTGATCATCCTGGACGAACCGACCTCGGCGCTGGATCCGACGGCGCGGGCCGCCATCGTGGACCTTCTGTTCCAGTTGCAGCGCGAGCTGGGCACCGCCTACCTGTTCATCTCGCATGACCTGTCCACCGTGCGTCACCTCAGCCACGATGTCGCGGTGCTTTACCTGGGCGCCGTGCTGGAAAAGGGCAGGGCGCAGGACGTCTTCACGCTGCCCCGCCATCCCTATTCTTCGGTCCTGCTGGCCTCGGCGCTGTTGCCGCATCCGTCGCTGAAACCGTCCAGCCGACTGCGGCTGGAGGGCGAGATCCCCAGCCCCATCGACCTGCCGCCGGGCTGCACGCTGGCCAGCCGCTGCCCCTTTGCCGAAGCCGCCTGCCATGCGCGGATGCCTCCGGTGGAAGAGGTCTCGCCCGGCCATCTGGCCCGCTGCATCAACAGCGCCCGGCTGGTCGAATCCGCCAACCGGCTGACCCAGTTCGACGAATTCCAGGCCCTCGCACAGCGGGTGCTGGGGCGGCGCGGCCGGCCCAAAGCCGAACCGCGCCCCTGACATCCAAGGAGTCCCCATGCAACTTTCGAACAAGACCGCCCTGATCTCTGGCGCCCAGCAGGGGATCGGCGCGGCCATCGCACTGGAATTCGCCCGTCAGGGTGCCAACCTGGTGCTGAACTACCTGGACGACGCCGCCGCGGTTCAGGGGGTTGCAGACCGGGCGCAGGGCCTGGGCGCCCGCGTTCTGGTCCTGCAAGGCGATGTGTCGCGCATCGACACGCATGCCGACCTGGTGGCGGCCGCGGACCGGCACTTTGGCGGCCTCGACATCCTGGTCAACAACGCGGCGGTCTTTCCGCGCGCGCATTTCCTGGACCTGACGCCCGAAGTCTGGGGCCTTACGATGGGGGTCAACCTTCGTGGCATGGCGTTCCTGTCGCAGGCCTTTGCCCGCGCGCTGCGCGCCCGCAAGCGCCCCGGGTCGATCATCGGCATCGCCTCGGGCGCCGTGAATGGATGGGAAAAGTCTGGCCACTACGCCGCCTCGAAGGGCGGAATGGTGTCGCTGATCCGCAGCATGGCCTACGATCTTGCCGCCGACGGCATCCGCGTCAACGCTATCGCCCCCGGCATCACCGACACGGCACAACCGCGCGGCGGCTATGACGAAGCGCAACTCAAGGCGCTGGTCGCGGGCCTGCCGATCCCGCGCATGGGCCAGCCCGATGAAATCGCCACTGTCGCGACGTTTCTGGCTGGCTCTGCCTCCAGCTATATGACGGGCCAAACGATCCATGTGAATGGAGGCGCCTTCATGGCGTGACCCGCTACGTGCGTCAACCACGCCGAGCCATGCGGGCGGTCACCTTCGCGATGGATTTGAAAGCCCTCCGCGGAGACCCGGTATTCGCGCTTCAGAACTCCAGACCGGACGCAAGGCTCTTCTGCCTCGCCGCTATGGCTGCCGTCCAGTCACGTCCACTGGCGAAGGCGGCGTTGTTCAGCATGGGTGTCGATGACTACGCGCGGGTTGCCTTGCTGCGCGCCTGGAAAAAGGAGCCCCGCCTGATTGCAACCATCGTCCGGATAGCAGGGCTGATGCGGAAACGTACCAGCTTGCCAGCCGTTGCATGTCGGATTTGAAGACAACTAGGGTGCGGGGCTGATCCGCACTGCTTGGGCCGCACGGCGGATGATGGCGCCGGGAATGGGGCAGGGGACTGGAAGCCGCGAATCTGCGGCGACAGTCAGACATGAAATATTTGCCATTCTGCCGGACAGAAGCATCAGTGTAGGGCCATGACCGTCCGTCAGATAGGGCGGACGCCCCAGGATTGATACGGAAAATTCAATAACTTCTGTGGGATGGCGAGAGGTTCGGCCGCGCCCGGCACAAGACGGCAAAGATTTTTCTTGCACGTTTTTCCGGTGATGATACATATGACCATCAGCCATGCAAATGATGCAAACATGGTGTCGATGCCGAGTTTCCGGGTCAGGCCATCGTTGGAGGACGGTGCCGTTCCGGGTTAAGCCTGATAATGCGGGCAGAGGCAGCTCTGGCCCGAAGCCGGAGGCATGTGGGAG
>JAGPCN010000356.1 GCA_018058035.1 Fuscovulum sp. | reverse complement strand
GAGGCGCGCATCGTGTCCAGAAAGCGCGCGGCGGCGACCATCGGGCCCATCGTGTGCGAGGAGGAGGGGCCGATGCCCACCTTGAACATGTCGAAGACAGAGAGAAACATCAGGATCCCGGATTGGTGAAAGGGGTGGGGCCGAGGCCGTCGGAGGCCGCGACGCGCAGGGCTGCGGGGCGTGCCTCATGTGCGGCGAGGACGGCTTTCAGATATGGGAAGTCGGCAAGCACGATACCATAGGGCGCGGGCGGCAGCAGGATCAGCCAGCGCACGAGGATGCCGATGTAATAGCCCAGCACGCCGGGGTGATCCGGCGACAGCCAGCGGGGGGTCTGCGTGGCGAGCATCGCCTCGATCAGGCCAAGGCGGGCGGTGATCTGCTCTTGCGCGGCCGTGCGGGCGGCGTCGGTATTGGCCTCGCCCGCCGGGCGGTGCGGATAGAACATCGCCAGCGCCGCCTGGTGCAGCGCGTTCGAGGTGAAGAACAGCCAGGACAGGAACGCGCCCCGATCCGGGTCCGTCGGCCCTGGCCCCAGGCGTCCGGTCCGGTCGACCAGCCACAGCAGGATCGCCGCCGTCTCGAACATCGGGCCGTGATCGGTTTCCAGCGCCGGGATCAGGCCCACCGGGTTCACCTGGTGGTATTCGGGCGAGGCCAGCGCGCCCCCGTCGATGTCGACCAAAGCCAGCGTATGCGGCAGTTCCAGCTCCTCCAGCGCGAAGCGGACGATGGTCGAGGCGAAGTCGGGGGCATGGTGCAGGGTCAGGGTCACAACACGCTTCCTTCCGGCGGGTTCGGCTGTTCGGGCCGGGTGAAAGGATGCGGGCCAAGACCTTCGGCCCGGGCGATGACCGGGGTTTCGACGCGGGCCTCCTGCGCGCGGGCAAGGGCTTGCAGCGCCGGGAAGCCGGAGAGGTCCAGCCAGCGCGGCCCGTTCACCGGGTAAAGCGCGGCCCAGCGGGTCAGGACGATGGTGTAGATGCCAAGCACCCTGCCTGCGGCGAAAAGCTTCGGCTGCTGCCCGGCTGCGGCATCCAGAAGCGAGAAATGCCGCAGCATCCGGGTCGACATGATCTCCAGATGCGCGGCATGGCCGTCCGCCGGGGCATATTGGTGCGGGTAGAAGATCTGGCGCAGCTCGGCATGGGCGGTGTTCGACAGGAAGAACAGCCACTTGAGGAACGCCGGCCGGTCCGGATCCGCCAGCGAGGGCCCAAGCTGATGCGTGTCGGCCAGCCACAACAGGATCGCCCCGGTCTCCGAGATCGGACCGGCGGGCGTCTCCAGCACCGGGATCAGCCCGGTGGGGTTGAGCGCCCGGTAGGCGGCGCTGTCCTGCTGGCGCTTTGCCCGGTCGACCAGCGCCGTGCGATAGGGAATGCCCGCCCCGTCCAGCACCAGCCGGATGATGAGCGACGCATTGTCCGGGGCGTAGTGCAGCGTGTACATCGGTGGTCCTGACTCTCGCCTGCCAAGATGCCGAACTCTAGCCCCGGTGCAGGTCGAAAAGCGACCGAATGTCGCGGGACTGCGCAGCATTGTGACGGCCCGCGATGTCCTGGCTGGCGTTAACCCTTCTTCAACCGTCTTCTGGTCAGGCTGAGACCCCAGGATGAGGGAGGTTGCGATGGCGTGGCGGCGGATCGGGATGATGGTGGCGGGGCTTCTGGCCGCAGGGTCGGTCCAGGCGGAGGAAGATGCCCTGGCCGAGGCGATGTCGCGCAATCCCGAACGGTTCGAGGCCCGCGCCATCGACCTGATCGCAGGGTTCGGCGGGGCAGGGGGGCTTTCCCCCGCCGGGATCGAGACGCATATCGCGCTGGAGCGGGCGGGCGCGCGGGCCTCAGGCCTGCGGCGGTTCCTGGCGATGGACCTGGATGCCGACGGCAGCGTCACGCGGGCGGAAATGGCGGTCAGCCAGCAGGCGGCCAGCGCGCAGGGCCGGGGCCGGATGGAGCGGCAATTCGCTTCGGCGGATGCCGATGGCAATGCCACGGTCGACGCGGGCGAACTGGCGGCCTTCGGCACGGCGGCGGGCCTTCAGGCGCTGGGCGAGGCCGAGGCGGAGCTTCTGCGCGCGCTGATGCAGCTGGATGCCAACGGCGACGGGGCCTTGGTGGCGGCCGAGGTGACGGCGGCGGTGGCGCGGCTGGATGGCGCGGGTTGATCCTGGAAACAGTGAAGTTCTGGATCGTGAAGCCTCTCGCACCGGGCGGGGCTTTGCGCTATCCAAGGGGCGCTTAGAGGGAGAGTGCCATGGCTGCCGACCTTTCGCCGATCGACCAGGCCAAGTTCGTGGCCGCCCGCCGGTCGGTGGATTTCGTGGAAAGCGGCATGAAGCTGGGCCTTGGCACCGGCTCGACGGCGGCCTGGATGGTGCGCTGCCTGGCCGAACGGGTGCGGGAAGAAGGGTTGTCCGTCACCTGCGTCGCCACCTCCTCGCGCACGGCGGATCTGGCGCGGCACCTGGGCCTGAAGGTCGTCGGCCTGGACGAGACGAAATGGCTGGATCTCACCATCGACGGCGCGGATGAATTCGACGCCAACCTGAACCTGATCAAGGGTGGCGGGGCGGCGCTGTTGCAGGAAAAGATCGTGGCGACGGCCAGCGACCGGATGATCGTGATCGCCGACGCGGCAAAGGAAGTGGCGCAGCTTGGCGCCTTCCCCCTGCCGGTCGAGGTGATCCCCTTCGGTTGGCAGACCACCAAGGCGCTGATCGAGGAAACGCTCTACTCGCTGGACGTGATGAGCCGCGACGTGGCCTTGCGGCTGGCCAAGGACGCGCCGCTGCGCACCGATGAGGGGCATTACATCCTTGACCTCAGCCTGACCCGGATCGGCAACCCGCGCCAGCTGGCGCTGGTGCTGAACCAGATCCCCGGCGTGGTCGAGAACGGGCTTTTCATCGACATCTGCGATGTGGTGGTGATCGGTCACGGCGACGGGCGGGTCACGGTGCGCGACATCAACTCGGGCCGGGTCGAGACCGGCTCGGTCGACATGTCGGACAGCCGCAACATCTTCGCCGATCTGGACTGATCTCTCCCGAAGGAACCGAAAAACGCCCTCCGGGGCTTTCGCCGCGCGGCGTTAGCGCATAGCTCTGTCCCACTCAGGCGGCAGGCGGGACCCATCATGACCTTCGACTACGAACTTTTCGTCATCGGCGGCGGCTCGGGCCGGGTGCGGGCGGCGCAGGTGGCTT
>JAGPCN010000128.1 GCA_018058035.1 Fuscovulum sp. | reverse complement strand
GTGTAGGGCTGCATGTTGGCGGTCGGCGCCAGGATCAGGGTCACGCCGCGGTCGGCCAGCGCCTTCACATGCGGTGCGAACTCCACATCGTAACATATCAGGATCGCAGCGGTTTCTCCGGCGATGGAGAACGTGGCAAGGGTATCGCCAGGGGTGTAGATCGCGCGTTCGCGGGGGCCGTAAAGCTGCACCTTGCGGTAATTGGCCAAGCGCGCGCCATCGGGGCCAAAGCAGGCGGCCGAGTTGTAGACGCAGGTGCCGTCGCGTTCGGCGTAGCCGACGACCAGGGCGCAGCGGGCCTGTCGGGCGGCCTGGGCCAGGCGCTGCATCGGCGCGCTGTCCTGCGCCAGGGCCTTGGCGGGAATGTCGTCCTGATTGTAGCCGGGCAGCCAGATTTCCGGCAGTACCAGAGCGGAAGCGCCGAGGGCGGAGGCGGCCTTCAGCGCCTGCTCGGCCTGGGTCAGGGCCAGGTCGAGGTCGGAAGCGGGCGAGGTGCCCTGCCAGAGTGCCAGTCGCATGTGTCGCAGACCGGGGGGCCAGCCCCCCGGACCCCCCGGGATATTTGAGGACAGAAAATGAGGGGGCCGCGGTTCAGGCGGCCCCCCGTGGCGGTCATTTCTTCAGGTTGGTCCAGATCGCGTCGTAGAGGACCTGGGTTTCCTGGTCGCAGGCTTGGATGAAGTAGCCCTTCTGGTCGGCGGGCGGGTTGTTTTCCGGGCTGTTCTTGATCTCGTCGGCCAGGAAGGGCTCAACCCCGGTCACGCCCGAGGTATAGGCGGCGTAGTTGGTCAAGGTGGCCGCGTTTTCCGGGTCCAGCAGGAAGTTCATGAATTTCAGCGCGTTGTCGCGGTTGGGCGCGTCCTTCAGCAGGACCATGTTGTCCATCCACAGCACATAGCCTTCCTTCGGGAAGGCGTATTCGACATTCGCGCCCTCGGCCCGGGCCTTGGCGGAGAAGCCGTTGTAGATCATCCCGGCCGCGGCATCGCCCGAGACCAGCACGTCCTTGGCGGTGTCCGAGCCGAAGCTGGCCCAATGCTGCTTGGCGTTCAGGAGCATGTCGTTCAGCGCCTTGAGCTGTTCGCGGTCCTGCGTGCATTGCGGGATGCCGAGGTAGATCGAGCCAAGCGCCAGAACCTCGCCCTGGCTGTCCAGAACGTTGATCTTGCCCTGCAATTCGGCGGGCGGGTCGAACAGGATGGCAAGCGAGGAGATGTCGCCCTGATAGACGTCGCGGTTGACCGAAAAGCCGGTGGAGCCCCACTGATAGGGGATCGAGGACTTGCGGCCGGGATCGAAGGGCACGTCCAGCCACTGCGGCGCGATGTTGCCGAAGTTCGGCACCTCGTCCGGCGCGTAGGTGTCCAGCAGGCCCTCTTTGCCCAGGATATCAACCATGTAGTCGCCGGGGACGGCGACGTCGTACTGGCCCAGCTTGCCCGCCTTCAGCGAAGCCAGCATCGCCTCGTTCGAATCGAAGGTGTCCATGGTCACGGTCACGCCGGTCTCGGCGGTGAACTTGTCGAGGAGTTCCTGCGGCATGTATTCGAAGAAGTTGTAGATCTTCAGCTCTCCCTCGGCCCAGGCGGGCGAGGCGAGGAGGAGGGTGGACAGCAGCAGTTTCTTCATCGGTGTCTCCTTGTCGGGTCTGAGGGTGGCTCAGGGGGTCTTCTGCCCCTTGCGGTTGATCAGGTAGGCGGCAGTGACGAACAGCACGGAAGCGGCCAGCATCAGCGTGGAAATCGCCATGATGTTGGGCTTGATGCCCTGCTTGACGCTGCCGAAGATGGCGGTCGGAAGGGTCTCCATCCCGGCGCCCTTGACGAAGTTGGTGATGATGAAATCGTCAAGGCTGATGATGAAGGCCAGAAGCCAGCCGGAGGCGAGGCCGGGGGCAAGCAACGGCAGCAGGATCAGGCGAAAGGCCTGGGCGCGGGTGGCGTAAAGGTCGCGGGCGGCCTGTTCGTAGGTGCCTTCGATGCCTTCCAGCCGGGCCGCGATGGGCAGGTAGGCAAAGGGGATGCAGAAGGTGATGTGGGCGATCAGGATCGTGCCGTAACCCGTTGTCAGGCCTATGGTCGTGAAGAAGATCAGCGAGGCGACGGCGGTCACGATCTCGGGCACCATCAGGGGCAGGTTGATCAGCGCGAAGCTGGCCGCGCGGCCGCGGAAGCGCCCGCCCTTGACCATGGCCAGCGCGGCGGCGGTGGCGATGACGGTGGCGGCCGTCGACGCCATCAGCGCCAGCGTCAGCGAGTTCCAGGCGGCCTGGCCAAAGCGGCCGGCCTCGGGGCCGGTGAAGACATCGACGTACCAGCGCAAGCTGAGCCCGCCCCAGGTGGTGATCGAGGTCGAGCCGTTGAAGCTGTAGGCCATGACTACGGCCAAGGGCGCGTAGAGGATGACGAGGCAGAGCACCGTCATGCCCAGGAAGCCCGGATAGTGGCGCACCCCCTTCATTGCCCGGCCTCGCGCGCGCCATCCCGGGCCGAGGCGCGGGCGTAAAGGATCAGCGCGATCAGAACCAGCGTCATCAGGATCACGCTGACCGCGGCGCCAAAGGGCCAGTTGCCCTGGCTGCCCTTGAACTGTTCGTCGATCAGGCTGCCGATCATGAAGGTCTTGGCCCCGCCCAGAAGGTCGGGCGCCAGGAATGCGCCAAGTGCGGGCACGAAGACCAGGATGCAGCCCGCCACGATGCCGGGGCGCACGACCGGCAGCACGATCTCGCGCAGCGTGGTCCAGCGGCTGGCGTAAAGGTCGGCGGCGGCTTCGGACAGGGCAAAGTTGTAGCGTTCGACCGCGGCGTAGATCGGCAGCACCATGAAGGGCAGGTAGCTGTAGAAGAGGCCCAGTTGCACCGCGAGGTTGGTGTTGACCAGGGGCAGCGGGCTGTCGATCAGGCCAAGCGCCATCAGGCTGTCGTTCAGCGGGCCGTTGTCGCGGATCAGGAATTTCAGGCTGACGGTGCGGATCAAGAGGTTGACCCAGTAGGGAATGGTGACCAGGAACAGCCAGATGCCGCGGCTGCGTTCCGGCCTTGTGGCGATGAACCAGGCGGTGGGAAAGCCGACCAGCAGGCACAGGAAGGTACAGACCGCCGCCTGCCAGATCGAGCGGGCGAAGATGGTGATATAGGTCCATTCGATCTGCGGCGGCTCGTCTCCGAACAGGCCGCGGGTCACGAAGAACTGGTCATAGGCGGCCAGGCTGAAGGTCCAGTCGACGCCGCCGCGGAATTCCTTGGTCAGGAAGGAATAGACGACCATCAGAAGGACCGGCACGGCGGCGAAGATGCCGATCACCGCCCAGGCCGGGATCAGCAGCGGCCGCGCCAGCGGGCGCCAGGTGTCGTCGCCGCCCGCCATCAGTCGGCCAGAAGGCGCGCGGCGCCTTCCTCAAGCTGCAGGGCGATCAGGCTGCCGGGGTCGGGGACCGTTGTCCGGGCGGCGTTCTGCAGGCGGACGGCAAAGGGCGTGCCGTCGGCCAGCCGGGCCAGAACCTGCAGGTCGGTGCCCAGGTAGACCACCCGTTCGACCGTGGCCGCCAGGTCGCCGGTGGCGGCGATGGTCACCCGCTCGGGGCGGATCGACAGGGCGTGGCGGCCCGGCGTGGCGCTGGCCGAGGGGCAGGTCAGCCGCTCGCCGCCCGGCAGCGACAGGGTGGCGCGGCCGTCGCGCACCTCGTGCACCTCGACCTCCAGGAGGTTGGTCTCGCCGATGAAGTCGGCGACGAAGCGGTTCAGCGGGGTTTCGTAGATGTCGCGGGCGGTGCCGATCTGCTGGACCCGGCCCTGACTCATCACTGCGATCCGGTCCGACATGGTCAGGGCCTCTTCCTGGTCATGCGTCACGAAGATGAAGGTGATGCCGGTCTGTTCCTGCAACTGCTTCAGCTCGACCCGCATCGCCTGGCGCAGTTTCAGGTCCAGCGCCGACAGCGGCTCGTCCAGCAAGAGGACCTTGGGTTCGGGCGCCAGCGCCCGGGCCAGCGCGACGCGCTGCTGCTGGCCGCCCGACAGCTGCGCGGGCTTGCGGTCGGCGAATTGCGACAGATGCACCATCTCCAGCATCCGCCCGGCGCGGGCGCGGCGGGTGGGCAGGTCGACGCCCTTCATCTTCAGCCCGAAGGCCACGTTGTCGAGGACCGACATGTGCGGGAACAGGGCATAGTGCTGGAAGACGGTGTTGACGGGGCGCCTGTTTGGCTCCAGCGCGGCGATGTTCTCGCCGTAAAGGCGGATCTCGCCCGCCGTCACGTCCTCGAACCCGGCGATCATGCGCAGAAGCGTGGTCTTGCCGCAGCCCGAGGGGCCAAGCAGCGTGAAGAATTCGTTGTCGGCGATCGACAGGTTGACGCTGTGCAGCGCCGTCACGCTGCCATAGCGCTTCACCGCATCGCGGATGTCGACCGCTGTGGCCATTGCTGTATCCATACCCCCGGTTTCCCGCTAACACGGTAGGATCAAGCGTTCGCGGGGGTATATACCCCCAGAGAGGTATGATGGAGACGCCGCCCCCCAGCCCCGAACCCCTGCTGGCCGAGGCGATCCGGCGGCTGCGGCAACCGGGGTTCGAGACCGCGCTGCAGGCCCTGTTCCAGCGCCTGGCGCGGCCCGACAACCTGATCGTGCTGGCCTATCGCGATGCCGGGCCGCCGCAGGTGCTGTTCCGGCAAAGCCACCAGCCGCAGGTGTTTTCGCAGCTGGACACCACCTATCTGGGCGGCGCCTTCCTGCTGGACCCCTATCACGACCTGCACCGCAGCCGAGTTGCCGCCGGGCTGTACCGGCTGACCGACATCGCGCCCGATGCCTTTCACCGCAGCCGCTATTTCCTGGAATACTACCGCCAGACCACCTTGCTGGATGAACTGACCTATGTGGCCTATCCGGTGCCGGGGGTGTCGCTGAACCTGTGCCTGGGGCGCGATTCGGTCTCGGGGCGGGTGTTCGCGGGGCCGGAGGTGGCGGCCTGCCAGCGGATCGCGCCCGTGATCGTGGCCCTGGCCGAGGCGCATTGGGCGGGGCTGGCGGCCGAAAGCGGCCCGGCCGACGATGTGGCGGGCGATCTGGTGGCGGCGCTGACGCGGCAGGGGATCGAGATCACCCCGCGCCAGGCCGAGGTGGCGCTGTTGATCCTGCGCGGGCACTCGACGCCGTCGATCGGGCTGCGGCTGGGCCTTAGCCCGCAGACGGTCAAGGTGTTCCGCCGCCAGCTTTATGCCCGCTGCGGCCTGTCCAGCCAGGCGGAGCTGTTTGCGCTGATGCTCCCCCTGCTGCGCGGGGGCTAGCGCGGTCAGACGTGCAGCGGGTTCGCCTTGGCCAGGCGGTCGAAATCCATCAGGCTGGCGACCAGCGTGGGCATCGCCGCCAGCGGCACCATGTTCGGCCCGTCCGAGGGCGCGCGGTCGGGGTCTTCGTGCGTCTCGATGAATACCCCTGCGATGCCCAGCGACACCGCAGCCCGCGCCATCACAGGCGCGAATTCGCGCTGCCCGCCCGAGCTGCCGCCCATGCCACCCGGTTGCTGCACCGAATGGGTGGCGTCCATGATGACGGGCCAGCCGGTGCGCGCCATGATCGGCAGGGCGCGCATGTCGGCGACCAGGGTGTTGTAGCCGAAGCTCACGCCGCGTTCGGTCAGCAGGATGCGGTCGTTGCCGGTGCTGGCGACCTTGTCGGCGACATTCGCCATGTCCCAGGGCGCCAGGAACTGGCCCTTCTTGATGTTCACCACCGCGCCGGTGCGGCCGGCTGCCAGCAACAGGTCGGTCTGGCGGCAGAGAAAGGCGGGGATCTGGATCACGTCGACCACGGCGGCGGCCTCGCGGGCCTGGGCCTCGTCGTGGATGTCGGTCAGGACCGGGATGCCGGTGGCGCGCACGGTCTCAAGCACCTTCAGCCCGGCCTCGATCCCCAGGCCGCGGCGGCCGGAAAGAGAGGTGCGGTTGGCCTTGTCGTAGCTGGCCTTGAACACGAACTGCGCGCCCGCGGCGGCGCAGGCCCGCGCCATTTCCCCCGCGATCATCTGCGCGTGGTCCAGGCTTTCCAGCTGGCAGGGGCCGGCGATCACCGTCAGGGGCAGGGCATTGCTGCAGGCAAGCCCGCCGATCTTTACCGTCTTCATCGCCGTTCCCTTATGCCGAGACCTGTTCCCGCAGGATCGAGACGGTCATCGAGATCATCAGGTAGATCCCCAGCAGGATCAACATGGTGACCAGCGTATTCTCGAACACTCGCGGATAACTGGGCTCGTCCGGCGCGGTAGGAGAGACCGACAGCGACAGGTAGCGGACCTGGCGGTTGGCCTCGATCCTTGCATTTTCCATGGCTTGCAGCGATTGCGCCAGCAGCATCTGGCGGGTCTGAACATCGGCCTGCGCCACCAGCAATTCGCCCTGGATGCGCGCCAGCGATTCGCCGCCGGCCTGATCCTCGGTCAGCTTGGCGCGCAGGATGGCGATCTGTTCTTCCAGCGTGACGATGCGGCGCTTGACCGGCTCCATCCTGGCCTGGTTGGGGTTCTGGTTCGCCTCCATCTGCGCCAGCGACAGCTTTTCCTGGGTCAGCTGGGTTTCCAGCTGGCTGATCTGGGTGGTGATCAGCGTTACCTCGGCCTCGGAACTGAGGACCTTGAACTTTTCCTGCAGGTCGATGACGCGGCGCTGCGCGTCGATCACCGCCTGTTCGGCGGTTTCATAGCTTTCGCGCGCGCCCTTCATCGAATCCTCGCGCAGGCGCTGCGTCAGGTGGTCGACCTGTTCCTCGGCATAGGCGATCAGCTGGCGCGACCATTCCTCGGACTGGGCGGGTTCGGCGGCGATCACCTCCATCTTGATGATGCCCTCGGTCGGGTCGTAGGCGATCTTCACGTTCTTCTGGTAGACCTTGTAGGCATCCTCTAGCGAGGCATCGGCGGCCAGGCGTTGCAGCGGGTCCATCCCGTCGGCCTGGAAGGCGGCGCGGAACCCGCTGTCCTTGTCCAGCCGCAGCATGGCGTCGCGCGATTGCAGATAGCCCTGCACGGCGATCGAATCCTGCGAGGTGGCGAAGGAGGTGCCCGAAAACAGCCCGCCCATCCCGGCGGCGGCGGCCGGTTCGGCCTGCTGGATCACGAATTCCGACTTGGTCGAGTAGAGCGGCGTCGCCACCATCGAGAAATACCACAGCGCAAGCAGCGTCGGCAGGCCGATGAAGACCGACATCCGCGCCACCAGCAGCGCCAGCTTCTTCTTGCGGCGGCGCGCGATGTCCTGCTGCATCTTCAGGATTTCGGCGGCGTGGTTCACTTCGGCCCGCTGCTCGGTCGAGGGGACCTGGATCGGCTTGATGGTCTGCGGCAGCTTGACCCCGTCGCCGGGCAAGGGCGTCAAGGCGCGGCCGGTGGGGGCGACGGGCGGCGGTGCCGCCCCATCGCCTCCGGGCGCGGCTTCGGGCGTGACCAGTTCCAGCATGGACGAGCGCTGGAACGGGTCGACCCCGGCCTGGCGCAACAGCCGCACGGCGTCATAGTCCGAGGTGGCGGGCAGGTTGTGGCGCTGCGCGATGCGCCGCGCGGTGCGCAGTTGCCGGCCGGTCAGCCCCTCTTTGCGGATGGCGTCCAGGGTGTCCTGGACCGGGTCGGGCGCGGCGGCCGGCACAGGGCCGGCGGCGGCATCGGCGGCGGCCGAGCCGGGAAAGACCTGGTCGCCAAAGCCGTCGTCGGTGGTGGCAAAGGGCATGTCATCGGACAGCGGCGCGGCCGCACGGCGCGGCGGGGCGGCCAGCGCGGGGCGCGGCGCGGGTGCGGCCTCGGCGCCCGGGTCGGGGCGGCGGATGTGGAACCGGCTGGCCTTAAGCGGTGTAGTCATAGAGGCGTTTCGCTTCTTCGAGGGTATCGAACATGTAGAGCTGGCCGTTGCGCAGCACCGCGGCCTGGCGGCAGAACTTTTCCAGCGTCTGGGCCTGGTGCGAGACGATCACCACGGTCGCATTCTTCAGCCGTTCGCGCAGGATGCCGCCGGCCTTGCGGTTGAATTCGACATCGGCGGTGGACGGCATGCCTTCGTCGATCAGGTAGATGTCGAATTCCAGCGCCAGCATCAGCGCGAAGGTAAAGCGCGATTTCATGCCACTGGAATAGGTGGCGACCGGCATGGCGAAGTAGTCGCCCAGGCCGCAGAGCCAGCGGCAGAAGCTTTCGACATAGTCGGGGTCAAGGCCGTAAAGCTTGGCGATGTAGCGGGCGTTTTCGTGGGCCGACTGCTTGGCGTTGATGCCGCCCATGAAGCCCAGCGGAAACGACACCCGGCAGCTGCGGCTGATCTTGCCCTCGTCCGGTTTTTCCAGGCCGGCCATCATCTGGATGATGGTGGTCTTGCCGGCGCCGTTGGGGGCCAGGATGCCCAGGGATTTGCCGATCTCGACCCGGAAAGAGGCGCGGTTCAGGATCACCTTGCGTTGGGTGCCCGTCCAGAACGACTTGGAGACGTTGTCGAACTCGATCATTCACGCACCAGGGCGGGGAACGCCGCCTGCGCCATAGCCTGCCTCATGCCGCGGGGGCGGAGAGACTCCGCCGCACGCTGCCGGAACTTCGTTAACATCCGGTTCCGGTCTTGGGGATTGGTAAACCCCGTTTGAGGCCGCATTATGTCGGGGATCGCGGCGCGGGGCAATGGCGGGATCTGGCGGCGGGGATCTGGGTGCAGGCTCAGGTGGCGCGGCGCAGCGCCAGCGCGGCGGCCCCGGCCAGCAGCGACAGCGCCAGCCCCATCCGCGCCGCCTCTTGCATGGCGCCGCCGGGCAGGCTGGCGTCGATGGCGATGGCGGGGACGGTGAAGCCCATGCCCAGGATCACCAGAACCAGGAACAGGTCGCGCAAGCTGACGCCGGGGGGCAGCCGCAGGCCCAGCGTGACCGACAGCGCCAGCGCAGCCGCCAGCATGCCCAGCGGGCGGCCCAGCCACAGCGCCCCCAGCGTGACCAGCGTGGTCGGCGCAAAGGCTTGCAGGTCGACCCCGCCGCGGATCAGGCCGAACAGGAACAGGATCACCGCGACGGGCCGCACCAGCAGATGCGCCAGCCGGTTCAGGGGGTCATGCAGCAGCCCCTCGACCTCGGCGAAGAGGCCGAAGGCGCGGTCGGCATGCGCGATCGCCGGGATCACCGGCAGTAGGCCCAGCGAGGCCGGCAGGCCCGAGGCGGCGACCCCGAACCAGGACAGCGCACCCGCCACCAGATAAGGCCAGAGCTGCAGCGCGGCGCGGCGCTGGCGTTCGGTCGTGCCGGGGGCGGGGGGGCGGCCGAACAGGTGCCAGACGCCGAAGGCGGCCGCCAGCGGCAGCGCCAGCCAGGCCAGCCGCCAGGACAGGTTGGGGTTGGTCAGCCCCAGCACCAGAAGCGCCAGGATGTCGGTCGCGATGGCCAGAAGCAGCGTCAGGTGCAGCGCCGGATGGCCGGGGCCGAAGACCCGCCGCCCGACCAGGTAGGCCAGCACCACGTCGGTGCCGAGCGGCACGGTCCAGCCCTGGCCAAAGCTGGCCTCCTCGGCCGTTTCCAGCAGCGCCTGAAGCACCAGCCAGAACAGCGAGGCGCCGAACAGCCCGCCCAGCGTCAGCCCCAGCGGCAGCCAGGCGCGCGGGCCCGCCAAGGCGCCGCGTTCCAGGATCAGCGCCTCCCACAGTTCCTTGCCGATGAAGAAGAAGAACAGCGCCATCAGGATGTCGATGACAACCAGAAACGGGGTAAGGGTGATGGTGCCGCCCCAGAACAGCCGCGGCAGCGACAGTTCGGCGATGTGCCATTCGACGAAGTCGTAGTAGGTCGCCGGCGACAGGTTCACCCAGAGCGTGGCGATGCCGATCCCGGCCAGCAGGGCAAGGGCGAAGTGGCGCACGAAGGGCGAAATGCGGTACATGGAGCCGGGACCTTGCCTGCCTGCGCCATGGGTAACAAGGCGGGACCGGGACCGCAAGGGATTGAGGGGCGGAATGGACGCGCCACAGGATATGGCCGGGGCACTGGCGCAAGAGATCGCCGCCTGCCGGCTGTGCGCGGCGCGGTTTGCCGCCACCGCCACGGGTCATCCGCCGCGCCCGGTGGTCTGGTTTCGCCCCGGCGCGCGGCTGCTGATCGCGGGGCAGGCGCCGGGAGCGCGGGTTCATGCCTCGGGCCGGCCCTTCACCGATGCGTCGGGCGACCGGCTGCGCGACTGGACGGGGCTGTCGGTGCCCGATTTCTACGACCTGTCGCGGGTGGCGATCGTGCCGATGGCCTTCTGCTTTCCGGGCTACGACGCGAAGGGCGCCGACCTGCCGCCCCCGGCCCTGTGTGCGCAGACCTGGCGGGCGCGGGTGATGGCGGCCTTGGCCGGGGTGCGGCTGCGGCTCTTGGTCGGCGGCGCGGCGATCCGCTGGCATCTGGGGCGGCGCGATGTCACGGCCACCGTGGCGGACTGGCGCAGCCATGCGGCTGCGGGCGTCTTTCCCTTGCCGCATCCGTCGTGGCGGAATACCGGGTGGCTGAAGCGCAACCCCTGGTTCGAGGCGGATCTGGTGCCGGCCCTGCGGGCGGCGGTGCGCGCGGTGATGGAGGCGGAATGACCATCGTGACCCTGCTGGATGCGGCGCATGCCGCGGTGTCGGCCAACCCCGAGGACGACCGCGCCCGGCTGCGGTTCTATGAACGGCTGGCCGATGGCGAGATGTTCCTGCTGTTGGAGCGCGAGGCGGCGGGCGAGGTGATCGACCCCAAGGTCTTTGACCTGGAAAGCGGGCCGGTGGTGCTGGTCTTTGACCGCGAGGAGCGGCTGGCCGAATTCTCGGGCGCGATCGCGCCCTATGCGGCGCTGCCCGGGCGGGTGATCGCGGCGATGCTGAAGGGGCAGGGGATCGGGCTGGGGGTGAACCTGGGCGTGGCGCCTTCGGAGATGCTGTTGCCGGCCGAGGCGATGGACTGGTTGGCCGAGGCGCTGGAGGACGGGCCGGAAGAGGTGGAGGCGGCACCGCGGGAATTCTTGCCGCCGGCGGTGCCCGAGGCGGTGGTGGCGGCGCTGGACGCCAAGCTGGCGCGGGCGGCGGGGCTGGCACGGGCGGCGGTGCTGTGCGGCGTGGTCTATGGCGAGGGGCGGCGCGGGCATCTCTTGGCGGTGCTGGATGCGGCCGAGGGGGCCGAGGCGGCGCTGGCGCGCGCCCTGCGCGAGGCGGTGGTGTTTTCGGGTGTGGAGGCGGGAGAGCT
>JAGPCN010000127.1 GCA_018058035.1 Fuscovulum sp. | reverse complement strand
GCATATGCGCCAGGTCGCCCTCGACCACCTCCATCGCAATCCCGTTGCGCGCCGCATTGCGGCGGGCCAGGTCGGCGTATTCCGGCTGCACCTCAACCCCGGTCAGCCGCACCCCCGGCACCCGCGCGGCCAGGCACAGCGAGGCCGCCCCCGCGCCGCAGCCCAGGTCAAGCACGCTTTCCCCTGCGACCGCCGGACAGGCCGCCGCCAGCAGAACGGCATCGGTGGCCGCGCGATAGCCCTTTTCCGGTTGCAGAAGGCGCAGCCGGCCGCACAGGAATTTGTCGTCGGTCAACTGATTTTCGTCGAAAATCAGGGACATGGCTCCAACCCGTTGTCGCGGCAGATGGCGCGGGCCAGGAACAGGTCGCGGTCTGCCACCATCACCCGCTGCGGCAGAACGCCCAAGCTGCCATCCAGGACGCTCATGTGGACGTCCATGGCGAAGGAAGCTATACCCTCACCCTCAAGAAGGGCCTGGGCAAAGGCGATCACCGTCGGGTCGGTCGT
Source organism: Fuscovulum sp. (assembly GCA_018058035.1). Taxonomy (GTDB): domain Bacteria; phylum Pseudomonadota; class Alphaproteobacteria; order Rhodobacterales; family Rhodobacteraceae; genus Pseudogemmobacter. The sequence continues at coordinate 10,713 of JAGPCN010000127.1, read as the reverse complement.
GCGCAGAAGGTCCTTCATGAAGATCAGTTAACCGCGCCTGCAGAACGGGGCAAGGCCGGGTCACGAAGGGTTCAGGATGGACGGAGCGCCGGAAACGCCGAAGACCGGGCCGCAGGACAGGCTTTCTGCCGCCCTGGCCGAAGACATGGCCGCCGTGAATGCGCTGATCCGGGCGCGGATGGCCAGCGAACACGCCCCCCGCATCCCCGAGGTGACGGCGCATCTGATCGAGGCCGGCGGCAAGCGCCTGCGCCCGATGCTGACGCTGGCCGCGGCGCGGCTGTGCGGCTATGCCGGCACCGACCACCAGAAGCTGGCCGCCACGGTGGAATTCATCCACACCGCCACGCTTCTGCATGATGACGTGGTCGACGAAAGCCAGCGCCGCCGCGGCCGGCCCACGGCGAACCTGTTGTGGGACAACAAGTCCAGCGTGCTGGTGGGCGATTACCTGTTCGCCCGCAGCTTTCAGCTCATGGTGGAAACCGGCAGCTTGCGGGTGCTGGACATCCTGGCCAACGCCAGCGCCGTCATCGCCGAGGGCGAAGTGCTGCAACTGACCGCGGCGCAGGATCTGGCCACCACCGAGGACACCTATCTGAAGGTGATCCGCGGCAAGACCGCCGCCCTGTTTTCGGCGGCGACCGAGGTCGGCGGCGTCATCGCCGGCGTGCCCGAAGCGCAGGTGCGCGCACTTTACACCTATGGCGACGCGCTTGGCATCGCCTTCCAGATCGCCGACGACCTGCTGGATTACGGCGGGTCCTCGGCCACCATCGGCAAGAACACCGGCGACGATTTCCGCGAGCGAAAGCTGACGCTGCCGGTGATCAAGGCCGTCGCGCAGGCCACGCCCGAGGATCGCGCCTTTTGGGTGCGCACCATCGAAAAGGGCGACCAGCGCGACGGCGACCTGGAGCAGGCTTTGGCGATCATGGCCCGCCATGGCGCGATGGAGGCCGCAAGGGCCGATGCACTGCGCTGGTCGGACACCGCGCGCGAGGCGCTGCGGGCGCTGCCCGATCACCCCTTGCGCGACATGCTGTCCGACCTGGCGGCCTACGTCGTGGCGCGGCTCAGCTAAGCATCCGGCCCGCGGCGACCCACCAGCCGGGCCGCGCCGCCTGCACCGCGCGGGCGGCCGTCGCGGCCGTCAGCCCGTCGGCGAAAAGGCCAAAGCAGGTGGCGCCCGACCCCGACATCCGCGCCACCAGGCAACCCGGCTGAGCCGTCAGCGCCGCCCGCACCTCGGCGATCGCCGGGGCCAGCGCGGTTGCCGCCGGTTCCAGATCGTTGCGCTGCATCGCCACGAAGGCCGCCAGTTCGGCCGCCCCATGCAGCCGCGGCAGCGCCGGCATCGGGGCGTTGTCGCGGCGGGCCAGGGCGCGGAACACCTCTGGCGTGGACACCGCCAGGCCGGGGTTGGCCAGCACCAGCCAGGCCTCGGGCAGCCGGACCGGAGCCAGCCCTTCGCCCACCCCGGTCATCCGCATCGCGCGGCCTGCCAGGCAGACCGGCACGTCGGCCCCAAGCGCCAGCACCGCCGCGGCATCGGGCAGCGGCCGGCCCATCCGCGCCATCGCCCGCAGCACCGCTGCCGCATCCGCCGACCCCCCGCCGATGCCCGAGGAAACCGGCAGCACCTTGTCCAGCGCGACCCGCACGCCGCCGCCCATCGCGCGGGCCGCCCGCAGGCACAGATTGTCGTCACTGACCGGCAGCGCAGCCGCCTGGGGGCCGGTGATCCGCAGCCCCTCTCCCGGCGCCACGCTCACCCGGTCGCCCACATCGGCAAAGGCCACCAGGCTGTCCAGCAGGTGATAGCCATCGCCGCGCCGGCCGATCACATGCAGGCAGAGGTTGACCTTGGCGGGGGCGAATTCGGTCTCAGTTGCCATCGACGGCCGGGTCCTGCGGCACGACCGGGCCCGAGGCTTCTTCCTGCATCACCTGGTCCAGCCCCACCTCGATCTTGCGGCGGATCCGCGCGGCGTCCTTTTCCGCAGGCTCGAACGACAGCGCCCGGTGCCACTGGAACACCGCCTCGCGCCTGCGGCCCACCATCCAGTAGACGTCGCCCAGATGGTCGGTCACCACCGGGTCCACCGGCTCCAGCAACGAGGCTTTTTCCATCGGCGCCAGCGCGTCCTGATAGCGGCCCAGCCGGAAGTAGGCCCAGGCCAGGCTGTCGATGATATAGCCCGCCTCGGGTTCGGCCTTGACCGCCTGTTCGATCAGCGACAGCGCCTCGTCCAGCTTCAGCCCGCGGTCCACCAGCGAATAACCCAGGTAGTTCAGAACCTGCGGCTGGCCGGGGTTCAGCTCCAGCGCGCGGCGGAAATCGGCCTCGGCCTTGTCCCAGTCCTTCAGCCGTTCGTGGCAGATGGCGCGGCTGAAGAACAGCGTCCAGTGCACACGCTCTACCTTGGGCACCAGCGCCAGCGCGGCGTCATAGGCGGGCACCGCATCGGCGCAGCGGTCCTCGCGGCGCAGGATGTCGGCCAGCGAGCTTTGCACCACCACCAGACCGGGATGGCTGCGGGCCAGCGCCTGCAACACCTCGACCGCGGCTTCCTTCTTGCCGGCGGCATAAAGGGCATCCGACCGGCCGATCTCGGCGGTGTAGAACACCGGGCTTTCCTTGGGGAAGCGGGCATAGGTCTCGACCGCAAGGTCATGCTGCTGCATGTCCTCCAGCGCCTGCGCCGTCAACAGCAGCGCCTCGGCATTGGCCGGGTCCAGAAGGTTGGCGACGCGGCTGTGCAACAGCACATAGGCCGGATCGGATTCGCCCTGCAGCAGGGTGCCGATGGTAAAGAACGCCTCGGCCATGCCCGCCTTGGCATCGGGCACGATGTCGAAGGGCAAGGGTTCGCCAGCCGTCAGCCGGCTGCGCAGCGAATCCAGCATCGGTTCGGATTCGGTGCCAAAGCTTTTGTCCAGAAGCGCCAGCGCATCGGCGTTGCGCTCCAGCTGGCTCAGGATCTGCACCCGCGCGACGATGCCGCGGCGGTTCAGGTTGATCGGTCCCGCCGCCTCGCCCGACAGGATCTTTTCGGCGCCCTCGAAGTCGCCCGCCACGGCCAGCGCCAGCGCCTTGTGGTACAGCCCCACCGCCTCCATCCCGCGCATTCCGGCGACGGCCTCGAAGTCCTTCAGCGCCTCGGACATCTTGCCATCGCCAAAGCGCGCCCAGGCCAGCACCAGTTCGTCCAGCACCGGGCCGACCTTGCGGCCATCGGCGGCGGCCTGGATCAGCGCGGGCCAATCCCCGGCCGCGGCATCCAGCGCATCAAAGGCAAAGGCCGCCAGCTGGTTGTCGCGGGCCTGGTCGCCAAGCGCCCGCGCCAGTTCGCCCGCGCGGTCAAAGTTGCCCAGGCCCAGTTCGGAATAAAGCGCCCCCTCGGTCAGTGCCAGGTTGCCCGGATCGGCGGCCAGCGCCCGGTCATACCAGGCCGCCGCGGCGCGGAAATCGCTGCCCCCTTCGGCCACGCGGGCCGCCAGATAGGCACCGGCATCGCCGTTGTCGGCGCCCACCACCTCGGCGGTGACGCTGGGGCCGGGGTCGGCGTCTTCCTGTGCAGCGGCGGGCAGGCCCAGGGTCGCCGCGATCAGCAGCAAGGCCGCGGGGGAACACAGAGAAACGCGCATCATCGGCCTTTCGCGAAGATCACCGACGCCAAGCTAAACGCCGCCCGGCCGGGGCGCAATCGCAGCCAGCGCCGCAGCGGCGCCGCGCGATGACGCCTGCGTGATCGCGCCCCCTTACATGTTGGGATAGTTCGGCCCGCCGCCCCCCTGCGGAGTGGTCCAGGTGATGTTCTGGCTGGGGTCCTTGATGTCGCAGGTCTTGCAGTGGACGCAGTTCTGGAAGTTGATGCGGAAGGTCGCCTCGGCCCCCTCGCCCAGCACCTCATAGACCCCGGCGGGGCAGTAGCGTTGCGCCGGCTCGGCAAACTCGGGCAGGTTCACCTTGATCGGGATCGAGGGGTCCTTCAGCTTCAGATGCGCCGGCTGCGCCTCGTCGTGGTTGGTAAAGCTGTAGGCCACGTTGGTCAGCCGGTCGAAGGACAGCACGCCATCGGGCCGCGGATAGTCGATCTTCTTGTGGTCGCGGGCCTTGCCGGTGGCCTTGGCGTCCGACTTGCCATGGCGCAACGTGCCCAGAACGGTCAGGCCGACGGTATTGGCCCACATGTCGACGCCGCCGCCCATCAGGCTGGCGATCAGGCCAAGCTTGGACCACAAGGGCTTGACGTTGCGTACCTTTTTCAGGTCGCGGCCGATCGCGCCGCCGCGCACCTCGGTCTCATAGTCCGACAGCTCGTCGCCGGCCCGGCCCGCCACGATGGCCGCATGCGCCGCCTCGGCCGCGGCCTTGCCCGACAGCATGGCGTTGTGGTTGCCCTTGATCCGCGGCACGTTCACCATGCCGACGCTGCACCCCAGAAGCGCCACGCCCGGCGCCACCATCTTGGGCATCGACTGCCAGCCGCCCTCGCTGATGGCCCGCGCGCCATAGGCCACCCGCTTGCCGCCCTTCAACAGCTCGGCCACCATCGGGTGATGCTTGAAGCGCTGGAACTCCATATAGGGGTAAAGGTGCGGGTTCTGGTAGTTCAGGTGAACCACGAAGCCGACGTAGACCTGATTGTTTTCAATGTGATAGATGAAGGACCCGCCGCCCGCGTTCTTGCCCAGCGGCCAGCCCATGGTATGGGTGACGGTGCCCAGCCGGTGCTTGGCGGGGTCGATCTCCCAGATCTCCTTCATGCCGATGCCGAACTTCTGCGGGCAGTGGCCCTTTTGCAGGTCGTATTTCGCGATCACGTCCTTGGACAGGCTGCCGCGCACGCCCTCGGCCAGGAAGACATACTTGCCGCGCAGTTCCATCCCCGGTTCGTAGTTCGGCCCCGGCTCGCCCGTCGCCGGGTCGCGGCCAAACTCGCCGGCCACCACGCCCGCCACGCGGTCGCCGTCATAGACCAATTCGCTGGCCGCCATGCCGGGGAATATCTCGACGCCCAGCCCCTCGGCCACGCCCGCCAGCCAGCGGCAGACGTTCGCCATCGAGACGATGTAGTTGCCGTGGTTCGACATCAGGGGCGGCATCGGCCAGTTCGGAATGCGCACCTGGCCCGCCGGGCCAAGGATGTAGAAGTTGTCTTCCTTGACCTCGGTCTTGATCGGCGCGTCCATGCCGCGCCAGTCCGGCAGCAGCGCATCCAGGCCCGAGGGGTCCAGCACCGCGCCCGACAGGATATGCGCGCCCACCTCCGAGCCCTTTTCCAGCACCAGAACGCTGCGCTCGGGGTCCAGCTGCTTCAGCCGGATCGCCGCCGAAAGGCCCGAAGGCCCCGCACCCACGATCACGACATCATATTCCATCGACTCGCGCTGGACCTGGCTCATGGTCTTCCCCCAATTCGGGCGCACTTGGCGCGCGTCCCGCGGTTCCCTCTTGGCTGACCGCTGATTGCCCCAAGGGCAGGGCAAGGTCAACCATGACGCAACATCAGGTCGCTGCATCGCCGCCTGGCCGAAATTTTCTTAGCCGCAAGCGACGGGCCGCCGATCTGCCCCGCCATTGGGCTTGCATTTCCCCGGGGCATCGGATGATTTGAACCCGGACGAGCGTGAAGTCATGGCCCTTGTGTCCCTTGGGCCGTGACTTCTCTTTTTGACTGGTGGACCGATGGAAAAGATCCCGATGACCCGGCGCGGGTTCGATGCGCTGGATGCCGAACTGAAGCAGCTGAAGACGGTGGACCGGCCGGCGATCATCAAGGACATCGCCGAGGCCCGCGCCCATGGCGACCTGTCGGAGAACGCCGAATATCATGCCGCGCGCGAAAAGCAGGGCTTCATCGAGGGCCGGATCAAGGAGCTTGAGGGCACCCTGTCGCTGGCCGAGGTGATCGACCCGGCCCGGCTGTCGGGCGCGATCAAGTTCGGCGCCACGGTGCAGATCGTCGACGAGGATTCGGACGAGGAAAAGACCTATCAGATCGTCGGCGAGGTCGAGGCCAACATCGAGGCCGGCCTTCTGAACATCCGCTCGCCGCTGGCCCGCGCCCTGATCGGCAAGGAGGAAGGCGACAGCGTCGATGTCGCCACCCCCGGCGGGCAGCGCAGCTACGAAATCCTTTCGGTCCGCTATCTGTGACCATGTCGGACAAACCCGGCCCCCTGCCCGATCTGGGCCTTGCGGCAGAAGCCGACCCCGGCCGCTCCGCCCGGGCGACCGAGATCGTCGCCGGGCTGATGTCGGTGGTCTGGGTGGTGGCGGTGCTGGCCTATATCCTGGCCTCGCCCCCCGGCAACGACGTGCAGACGCTGGGCCTGGTGATGACCCTGCTGATCGTGTTCCTGCCGCTGGCGCTGATCTGGGTGGCGGTGATCACGCTGCGGTCGGTACGCGACCTGCGGGCCGAGGCGTCGCGTCTGCAGGCCGCCGTGGACGCGATGCGCGCCAGCTATGTGCAGAACGCCAGCCAGGTGCAGGCGGCGGCGATCAAGCCCAGCGTGGAAAAGAAGCTGGACGAGATCGCGGCGGTGACCCGACAGGCCGAGACCGTGCTGGCCACCTTTACCAGCCGGCGCGACGCGGCACTGACGGTGCCCTCGGCCGACCGCAAGGCCGCGCTGGCGGTGCCCAGGGCCGACCCCGAGGCCGAACAGCCGGGCCTGGCGCTTGGAACGCCGGCCGAAGACCTGCGCCCGCCGCTGTCGGTGGCCGACTTCATCCGCGCGCTGCAATTCCCCGAAACGCCCGAGGACAAGGAGGGCTTTCGCGCCCTGCGGCTGGCGCTTGAGGATCGCACGGTGGCCAAGCTGATCCGCGCCGCGCAGGACGTGCTGACCCTGCTCAGCCAGGAAGGCATCTACATGGATGACCTGAAACCCGAACTGGCGCGGCCCGACCTGTGGCGCCGCTTTGCCGCCGGCGAACGGGGCCGCCCGATCGCGGCCCTGGGTGGCATCCGCGACCGGTCATCGCTGGCGCTGACGGCGGCGCGGATGCGCGAGGACACGGTGTTCCGCGATGCCGCGCACCACTTCCTGCGCACCTTCGACAAGACCTTTGCCGCCTTCGAGGCCAACGCCACCGATGCCGAACTGGCCGACCTGGCCGATACCCGCACCGCCCGCGCCTTCATGCTGTTCGGGCGGGTGACGGGGGTGTTCGACTGACCCTGGCCGTCAGTCCAGCGGATCGGTCAGCCGCGGGCGGATCAGCCGCGGCAGGATCGCCGCCAGCGGCACCACGGTCGCCAGCACCGCCAGCCCCAGCAGGACCGGCCTGGCGCCCCCTGCCCCGGCCAGCGTGACCGCCACATAGGCCAGCCACAGCCAGGGCACCACCACCGCCGCGCGCAGCGCCCAGGTCCAGGTTCCCCGCCCGCTGCCCGGCCCGAAATCGGCGGCGCGGTAGTCCAGCCCGTTCTTCTGCCCCTTGTCGTCCAGCCGGAACGGCAGGTTCTCGGCCCGGTAGTTGCCCTTGTCGGCATAGACGATGTCGAACAACATCCGGATCACCGCGCGGTTGTCGAAATAGGCCCCATGCGCGGTGCCCGGGTTCAGGTAGGACAGGCTGTTGACGTGCATGTTGTCGACCCGGGCATTCATCCACTTTTCCGCCGAGGGCGATTGCAGCGGCCCCGAGATCAGGTCGGCCTCGTCCCAGACGTTGACCCAGTGGATCTGCGGCTGACCGCCCGACCGGGTGAACGGCGCGCTGCCGATATCGCCGCGCAATTCGTCATAGACCTTGCGATAGCGTCGCACCGGGCTGCGGAAGCTTTCGAAGAAGTACGAGATCTTGTCCACCGGAGAGGCCAGGGTGACGAAATGGCTGATCCGCGTCATGTCCAGCTTGCCGGTCATCGGGTCTTGCGGGTTGACCGTGCGGTTGGCGTGAACCGCGGCCAGAAGCGTGTCATAGGCGACGCTGGTGCCCAGCGAATGCGCCACCACCACCACCCGCCGGCAGCCCGGCTGTTCCAGCACATGCGCCAGCAGGCCGACCGATTTCCGCAGCACCGCCTGCCGCTTGCGGAATTTCTCGTCGGTCTCGTCATAGGTGGACCAGGCCTCGACATCGGCCATGCGGGTGATCAGGAAGCCGCGCAGCCCCAGGGCCAGGATCACCCCGAAGGCCAGCGTGGCGGCGTTGGGCCAGCTGGCCGTGGCCCAGGCCGGAACGGGCACGTCATCGGCCAGGCCAAGCGCCCCCAGGGCCCCGGGAATGCGCGCCAGCACGAACAGCACGACCACCGCCACCGCCCCGATGGCCAGCAGGATCGCCAACAGCAGGCTGAGAAGGCCGGCAAAGGTGATCGCCTCTTGCCGGACATAGCGGCGGTGCCAGGCGCGGGCCAGCGCCGTCAGCCGCTCGACGCGGTCGGGCTTGCCGTGGTTGCGTTCGGCGATCATGGCCAGGAAGGCGTCGAAGCTGCCCGCCCGGGCGCGATCCGGACCGGCGGCGCTGGCGCGCAGCCAGTCCGGATGATCGAATTCGCGATAGAGGTCCAGAAGCGCGCGGAAGTCGGTTTCCAGCGTGTCCTTGGGCCACAGCGCCTTGTCCTCCAGCATCTCGGCCAGAAAGGCGCGGCGCAGGCGCTGGCGTTCGCGCCAGGGGGTGCGGATCATTGCTACCGGCCGCCAGACCTGGCGCAGGATCCACTTGATCACGCCCCAGGTCGACCGCATCTCGGCCATCTCGTCGGCCCAGTAGGCCTCGTAGTACCGGGAATCGTCGGTGCGCCCTTCGGGGTTGCCGGGGTCGGCCAGATGGATCGCGCGGATATAGGTGACGTCGGGCGCCGCGGGGTCCGAGGCGCGCTCGGCCCGGGCGGCGATGCGGCGCAGCTTGCCGGGCTGGCCGGACCGGCGGAAATCGCTTTCCACAAGGGTATCGAAGCGGTCGATCAGGCGGCTGGTTTCCTCGAACCGGCGCTGGCTGCCCATGCCGTGAAAGTAGACGACCGAGACATGGCCCTTTTCGGCGGCGGCGTCTGGGGCGACGGGGGCGGGGGCAGCCGGGGCCATGGCGGAATTCCTTGTCGGCAAGAGCAAATGAAATCCACCGCAGGATACCCCCGAGGCGGGCATCCGTCACCGATTTTCCTGCCTTGGTTGTGGCGCCGTCAGCCGTGGTCCAGCGGGCGGACCATGGTGGTGGCCGAGGAAAACCCGAACAACAGCCGCAGCGGGCCCAGCCGTTCGGTGCGGATCGGCACAAAGCCCTGGCGTTCGTACAAGGCCCGCGCCCGCCAGTTGGTGTCGATCACCTCCAGCCGGATCGAGCCATAGCCGCGGCTGCGCCCCTCGTCGCAGAGCGCCTGCAACAGCGCGGTGCCGATGCCCTGGCCGCGCGCCTCGCGGGTGACGGCGATGCCGTCGACCAGAAAGCGGTGGTTGTCGACCTCGTGGCTTAGCGTCCACAGCGCGGCGGTGCGCCACAGCGTGCCGAAGGAGCCGTAGGCGGCGCGCATCGCCCGGGTGCTGCCGCCGGCAAAGCTGCCCTCGGGCGACTTGAAGCCGGCAATGCCCAGCAGGGCGCCGCCGGGCGACAGCGCGGAAAAGCAGTGGTCGGACCGGATCACCGCGCCCAGGAAGGCCAGCGCCCGGGGCTCGGGGCCCAGGACGGGGCCCAGCTTGCCGCCGAATGCCTCCCAGTACAGTCGGGCCACGGCGGCGCGGCGGTCTTCGGGAAAGCCGGGGCGAAGGGTCACCATGCCAGCCCCCGCGCCAGAAGGGCGGGATCGTTGGCGCCCAGGATCCAGCCTTCGGTCGCGGCCTCGGACGGGGCCTGCATCAGCAGGGCCAGCGCATCGGCGCGCGACAGCGCCCACAGCGCCCGCGACAACAGCCGCACCTGCGCCTGGTCGGCCGGGATGTCATCGCGGTTGGCGCAGATCGCCACCGGCCCGGCCAGAAGCGAAGGGTAGACCTCGGCCAGAACCACGGGCGCATCGGGCGGATCGAAGGGCCAGACGGCGGTATCGGGCCGCGCGGCCAGGCGATGCACCAGCGGCAGGCCCAACAGCGACTGCGAGCCGACCGAACCGGGGTTGAACAGCATCCAGGGGCTTTTCGCACCGGGCGCGGCGGCCTCGGCCATGCGGTGTTCGGTCAGGCCAAGGGCTGCATAGTCGATGCCCTGGCGGGTGAAGGGCAGGCCGGGCCAGTGCTGGCCCGAGGGGTGGCTCCAGAACGGGCCGGGGCCTTCGGGGAACAGCGCGTTGATCCCGGCGGCCACGGCAAAGCGGTTGTTGCGGTTGTCGGGCGCATCCTCGATCGCCCCGTCCAGCCAGCGCCAGACCGCGCGCGGGTTCGCCTCGCCGGTCAGCCGGGCGGCGAAGCCCTGCGGGTAGGCGAAGGCGAAATCCAGCCCGACCAGCAGGCGCAGCCCCTCGGCCCTTGCGGTGTCGATCAGCGCGGTCAACTGCGCCTCGGCGGCGGCGCGGGTGCGGTGGTGCCATTCGGCCCCGCCTTCGGCATCGTGGCAGCCGATCCAGATCGAATTGGCCCGCCGCGTCGGGCTGGTGGGCAGGTTCGCCGCCGACCAGTCGACGACCAGCACCCGGTCGAACGGCCGCCCCGTCATGCACCGCCCCGCAACAGCGCCTCGGCCGCCGCCAGGTCCTCGGGCGTGTTCACGTTGGCAAAGGCCCCGTCGTCGGGAAAATCGGCGGTCACGGCGCCCTG
>JAGPCN010000126.1 GCA_018058035.1 Fuscovulum sp. | reverse complement strand
CGCAAGGGCGCACCGCGCATCTGGGCCAGGCGCTGCTGCATGCCGACCGCGGGCTGTCGCCGACCGAATGGCAGGCCTCGACCTACCCGCCGGCGCTGCGGCAGATGATCGACGTGGTCTTCGACGGTGTGAACACCGATGTCATGGCCCCGAACCCCGACGCGACGCTGACCCTGCCCTCGGGCCAGGTGCTGCACGCGGGGGACGAGGTGCTGACCTTCGTCAACCGCAACCTCGAACCCTACCGCGGCTACCACGTCTTCATGCGCGCGCTGCCCGAGGTGCTGGCCGCCCGCCCGCAGGCCCAGGTGGTGATTGTCGGCGGCGACGAGGTCAGCTACGGCGCCCCCCCGAAACAGGGCTGCTGGAAGGACATCTTCCTGGACGAGGTGAAGGACCGGCTGGACCTTTCCCGCGTGCATTTCCTGGGCAAGGTGCCCTATCCCACCTTCGTCTCGATCATGCAGGTCAGCCGGGTGCATGCCTACCTGACCTATCCCTTCGTCCTGTCGTGGTCGATGATGGAGGCGATGTCGGCCGGCTGCCTCGTGGTCGGCGCCCGCGTGCCCCCGGTCCAGGAGGCGATCCGCGATGGCGTCAACGGCCGGCTGGTCGACTTCTTCGACATCGCGGGCTGGTCGCGGGTGCTGACCGAATCGCTGGCCGACCCCGCCCGCTTCGACGACCTGCGCGTCCAGGCCCGCCGGACCGTACTGGCGAACTACGACCTCAAGACCGTCTGCCTGCCACGCATGGTGGCGCTGGTCGAAGCCCTCGGCCCGCAAGGCGCCTGACCGGCCCCTTCATTTCGGCTGAAATACCCCGGGGGGTCCGGGGGGCTGGCCCCCCGGCGCCAGCCATGGGGCGCAGGTCCGTCGGGGTCGCTGCCGGTGCCGGAAATGCCGCCAGCCGGCAGGCCCGAGGCGCCAACCCGGCGCATCCTTTGGCCATCCATGACCGCACGCGCCGCCCCACATCCCGCACCGCTGGTGTTTCCCGTTCTCGGCGCGCTTCTGGTGGTGGCCTGGAGTTCGGGTTTCGTCGGCATCCGCTACGCCTCGGACGAGGCGCCGATCGCCACCATCCTGCTGTGGCGCAGCCTGGTGTCGGGGCTGGTGCTTCTGCCCTTTGCGCTGTGGCTGGGCCCGCGCATTCCCGCCCGGGCGCTGGCCGAACAGGCGCTGTTCGCCTTCCTGGGCATGGTGCTCTACCTGGGCGGCTTTGCCCTGGCGATCGGCTGGCGGGTGCCCACGGGCTTGGTTGCGCTGATGGCCGACCTGGTGCCGCTGGCCATCGCCGCGCTGTCCTGGCCGGTGCTGGGCCAAAGGGTCGGGCGGCGGCAATGGCTGGGCATGGCGATCGGCACGCTGGGGGTGCTGGCCGTGTCGGCCGATGCGCTGCGCCTGGGCGATGCGCCGCCGCTCGCCTATGCGCTGCCGATCCTGGGGATGCTGTCCTTTGCGGTGTCCACCGTGCTGCAACGCCGGATGCGGGCGACGGAACTGCCGATCCACCAGGCGCTTTGCCTGCAATGCCTGTTCGCCGCCGCCATGTTCGCGCTGCCCGCGGCGGCGACGGGGGCGCTGGTGCCGCCGATGACGGCGCATTTCGCCATCGGCATCGCCTGGCTGGTGGGGCTGGCCACGCTGGCGGCCTGGGGCCTCTATTACCTGGCGCTGCGGATGTACCCGGCGGCCCGGGTCGGCGCGGTGATCTACCTTAGCCCGCCGGTGACGCTGGTCTGGGCCTGGGCGCTGTTCGGCGAACCGCTCAGCCCCTCGCTGATGCTGGGCTTGGGCGTGACATTGGCCGGGGTCTGGCTGGCCACCGTTCCGGCCCGCCCCTGACTCGGCTCAGATCGCGGCGGAATGCTGCGCCTTGGTCTGGTCGTAGGCATCGAAGGCGCGGGCAATCATCCGGGTCAGCGGGCGGCCCTTTTCGGGGATCGAGAACACCCCGTCCTTCACTTGCACCATGTCCTCGAACCCCGCAGCCGCCTCGCGGAACAACGAGTCCACCCGCGTCGCCGTGACGCCATGGTCGCGCACCAGTTCGGCCCGGTCGACGCGGAAATCGCACATCAGCGCCTCGATGATGCGGGCGCGCAGCAGGTCCTCGCCGGCAAAGGCATGGCCGCGATGCGTGCTGAAGCGGCCCGCGCGGATCGCCTGGGTATGCGCCGCCGTGGCCGAGGCATTCTGGGCGAAACCCTGCGGAAAGCGGCTGATCGACGAGGCCCCCAGCCCGATCAGCGCCGGCGCCGTGTCGTCGGTGTAGCCCTGGAAGTTGCGCCGCAGCGTCCCCGCCTTCTGCGCCTTGGCCATGCCGTCCTCGGGCCGGGCAAAGTGGTCGATCCCGATCTCGTCGTAGCCATCCCAGAGGAACAGCTTGCGGGCGGTCTCGAACAGGCCCAGCCGTTCCTCGGGTGTGGGCAGCCCGTCCGACGGAATCATCTGCTGCCGCCGGCTCATCCACGGCACATGGGCGTAGCCGTACAGCGCCACCCGGTCGGGCGACAGCGTCAGCAGCTTTTGCACCGAATCGGCGATGCGGATGCTGGTCTGGTGCGGCAGGCCGTACAGGATGTCGGCATTCAGGCTGCGCACGCCGCGTTCGCGGATCTTGTCGGCGATAGTCCGCGTCAGCTCATAGCTTTGTTCGCGGCCGATGGTCTTCTGGATCTCGGGGTCGAAATCCTGCACCCCGATCGAGGCGCGGTTCATCCCCGATTGCGCCAGCGCGTCCAGCCGGGCGTCGTCGACCTCGTTCGGGTCGATCTCGACCGAGAATTCGCCGCCTTCGGCCATCGGGGCGACCTTGAAGATCGCCTCGGCCAGGGCGCGCATCTCGGACGGGGGCAGCATGGTCGGCGTGCCGCCGCCCCAGTGCAGCCGGGACAGCGTGACGCCGCGCGGCAGGTGGCGGGCCAGAAGGGCGATTTCGGCCTTCAGCGTCTGGGCATAGGCAATGACGGGATCGTCCGACGAGGTGCCCTGCGTGCGGCAGGCGCAGAACCAGCACAGCCTGCGACAGAACGGCACATGCAGATACAGCGAAATCTGCGCACCTTCCGGGATCGCCTCGATCCAGGAGGTGAAATCCTGCGGCCCGACGCCCGCCGCAAAGTGCGGCGCGGTGGGGTACGAGGTGTACCTCGGTACCCGCGCGTCAAAAAGACCGAGGCGCGTGAGTTGCGTATCGATTGTCATCCGACTACCCTTAGGGATGTCAGGGCTGGCAATCCTTGATGCAGATCAAGAGAAGAAGGACAGCGCATGGGGTTGCATGATCTTCATTCGCCGAATGTCGAATGTGGCGCTTGCCCGATCCGCCACCGTGCCGTCTGCGCCCGGTGCGAAACCGACGAACTGTCCGCGCTGGAGCAGATCAAGTATTATCGCAGCTACCAGGCGGGCCAGACCATCATCTGGTCGGGCGACCGGATGGACTTCGTGGCCTCGGTGGTGACCGGCATCGCCACGCTGACCCAGACGATGGAGGACGGGCGGCGCCAGATGGTCGGCCTGCTGCTGCCGTCGGATTTCGTCGGCCGGCCGGGGCGCAACACCGCCGCCTATGACGTGACCGCCACCACCGACGTGGTGATGTGCTGCTTCCGCAAGAAGCCGTTCGAGGACATGATGGCCAAGACGCCGCACATCGCGCAGCGTCTGCTGGAAATGACGCTGGACGAACTGGACGCGGCACGGGAATGGATGCTGCTTCTGGGCCGCAAGACGGCGCGGGAAAAGATCGCCTCGCTGGTCGCGATCATCGCCCGGCGCGATGCCAGCCTGCACCTGAAGCGGACGGGCGGCGCGATGGTGGTGGACCTGCCGCTGACGCGCGAGGAGATGGCCGACTACCTGGGCCTGACGCTGGAAACCGTCAGTCGCCAGATCAGCGCCCTGAAGAAAGAGGGTGTGATCAACCTGGAAGGCAAGCGCCACGTCACCATCCCCGACTTCGACCGCCTGCTGGAAGAGGCGGGCGACGATTCGGACGGCGGCATGCTGGTCTGACCGGCGGGGCGGGGTGCGCAGCGGGGTGCGCCATCCTGTCCGTTGACGGAATTTGTTTGCCTGCTAACGTCTCAGCCAAGCTGAAGTCGGCAGGCAGTCAGCCTAATCGGTGTGTGCCATGAGCAACCTTTGACAAGGGAAGCAGCCATGGAAGCCGCACCGAACACCCCCTCCACCACCCCGAAACGCGCCCGGACCGTGCGCGCCAGCAATCCCGCCAACGCCTTTCGCCAGGAGCCACCGGGCCTGTCCCGGGTCAACTTCGGGTTCCTCACCGATGACGAGGTGGCCTATCTGAAGGCCCGGGTCGAGGATGTACTGGCCGACTATGGCGTGGCGATCCTGCACCCCGAGGCACACCGCAGGTTCCTGGCCGCCGGCGCCCAGCCGGGGCGCGACGCGAACCGCATCCGGATGCCGCGCGAACTGATCCGCGAGGCGATGGCGGCGACACCCAAGACGGTGCGGCTGGGCGGCAAGGAGGATCGGTTCAACATCGACCTGCCGCGCGCCGACCGCGGCTTCATCATGCGCACCGGCACTGGCGCGCATGGCTATGTGAACCCGCGCGATGCGAAATACCGCAACATGGACCTGGACGCGGTGAACGAGATCGCGGCGGTGGCCAACACGCTGGACGAGGTGGGCTTCATCGCGCATCCCTTCGTGCATGGAGTGCCCGAGAAGACGGCCGACATCCACAGCTTTGGCCGGCTGATCGGCCGCACGGGCAAGCACATCTGGATGCAGCCCTACCAGTGGGAAAACGTCGACTACCTGATGAAGATCGCGGCGATCGCGGCGGGGGGCGAGGACGCGCTGCGCGCCAACCCGATCACCAGCTGCATCACCTGCTCCTTCACGCCGCTGGAATTCAAGTACATGGACACCCACTGCATCATCAAGGCAGGGGAATACGGGGTGCCGCTGCATGCCTGCTCGCTGCCCTCCTCGGGCGGGACGGCGCCGCTGTCGGTGGCCTCGATGGCGGTCATGTCGGCGGCCGAGATCGTCGGCATGACGGTGATGGCCCATATCCTGTCGCCGGGGACGCCGGTGATCGCGACGCCGCTGATGTTCACCCTGGACATGCGGACGGGATCGGCGCTGCAGGCTTGCGTCGAAAGCCTGCAGGCCGCCAACATGTCGATCCAGCTGATGAAGCGCGGCTGGGGCGTGGTGGCGCATACCTACGGGTCCGGATCCGACACGCCGGACGCGGACCATCAGTCGATGGCGGAACGGGCCTGGATCACCCAGACCGTGGCGCTGGCCGGGGCGGATATCCTGGGGGGCGTCGGCCAGCTGGAATGCGCGACCGTGTTCTCGCCGGTGCAGGCGGTGCTGGACAACGAGATGGGCGCGATGATGCGGCGGTTCATCCGCAAGCCGAGCCTGGAGAAAGAGGCGCTGAACTGGGACGAGCTGATGCAGATCCGTACCGGCGGGCATTTCCTCGATTCGGCGCATACCATCGCCACCTGCCGTGACCAGCTGGTGCCGAAGGTGTTCAAGCGGCAGGGCCGCGACGACTATGAAAAGTCGGGGCGGCGGACGGCCTTCGACGAGGCGCGCGAGGCGGCGCTGGCCGCCATCGCCGCGGCCCCCGAGCAAGGCGTGCTGAGCGAGGACCAGGAGCGAGAGATCGCCGCCCTGGCGGCGCATGCCGACGTCCACATCGTTGCGGCCTATGCGGGCGCCGTCTCGGTGATCTGAGCGCGGTGAAGCAATAGCGCGGCTGCCGCCGCAAGCCTTTTTCGTTTTTCCCTGGCGTTGCGCGGGGTGGCTGATGTCGCCTGACGAGGGGCGCTGCCCCTCGAGCTCCCCGGGGTATTTGGGCCAGAATGAAGGACCTTTCCCTTCAATCCGGTCGAAATACCCCCAGGGGGTTTGGGGGCAGGATGCGCCCATCAGCCGAGGAGGAGCGCGCAAGCGCGACGACGAGAGGAAAGGCTTCGCCGTCAGGCGGCAATTGCTTCACCGCCTGACGGAACCCTCAGTGCGCCAGGAAGACCGGGACTTCGGCCTGTTCCAGCATGTTGCGCGTGGCGCCGCCCAGGATCGCCTCGCGGAAGCGCGAGTGGCCGTAGGCGCCCATCACCAGGAGGTCGGCATTCATGTCGCGGGCGGCGCGGTGCAGCACGTCCGAGATGCGCGGCAGGGTGCGGGCCAGCACCGTCACTTCGGCCTTGACGCCGTGGCGCACCAGCATCTGGCACAATAGCCCGCCGGGGTCTGACCGTTCGGGACCATGCGCCGGCGGGTCGATGACGGTGATGGTCACCACCTCGGCCCGTTTCAGCAGCGGCAGCGCGCGGCGGGCGGCGACCATCGCCTCGCGGCTCTGGTTCCAGGCCAGGATCACGCGCTTGGGTTCCACCGCCGGCAGGCCGCTGTCGGGCACCACCAGGACCGGGGCCATGCCCTCGAACATCGCGGCCTCGATCACCGCCTCGGCTTCGGGGCCCGAGGTGCGGGAGTAGGGCTTGGGCAGCACCACCAGGTCGGCATAGCGGGCGCGGTTGGCCACGATGTCGGTGAGCGCACCGATCTGGGTGACCGCGGTTTCAAGGCCGAAGCGCAGGTCGGGGCCCTGTTCGGCCAGGGCGGCCTTGACGGCGGCCTCGTTGGCGCGGGCCTCTTCCTCGGCCCGGTCCATCGCGACCTGCAGGATCACCGCGCCCGAACCGACGTAGGAATAGCCGACCTGGGTGCGATCGACCCCAAGCGCCAGGGCATCGAGGTGCGCATCCATCCTGCGGGCGATGGCGGCGGCTGCCGAGACGGCGGTGGTGACATGATCGGGACTGGTGGCGACCGTCAACAGGGACTTGTAGGCCATGAATGCCTCCTGTGGTTGTATGTGCCCAGAGATGCTACTCGGTCACTGTCCTTCGAAGCGTTGACCAAGGTCAAGTGTGTCGCATGGCAGGGTTGATGCAGATCAAGGCAGGATGGATGCTGCGCCAGCAAAAGGCGAAATGTCGAGAACTCCGTCGCGGGGCGAGTCGCCTTGCCCAAGCGCCGGACAAAAAAGACGAAGGGACGCAAAATGTGGGATTACGTTAAGCTGATCGTGCTTGGCGTGGTGGCGGTCTGTGCCGCCATCGCGACCAATTACGCGCGCGATCTGGCCTTCATGGTCAACGCGATCGAGCTGATGCTGGTGGCTGCCATCGCCTTTGTGGTGGTGTTGCGCGGCGCCGGCGAGGCCAAGGTCGCGAATTCCGGCGAATACATGGACGGTGTCATCCGCTGGGGTGTCTTCCTGACCGCCTTCTGGGGGGTCGTGGGCTTCCTGGTCGGCGTGATCATCGCCAGCCAGCTGGCCTGGCCCTGGCTGAATTTCGAGTTTCTGCAGGGCTACGGCAACTTCGGCCGCCTGCGGCCGCTGCACACCAGCGCGGTGATCTTCGCCTTTGGCGGAACCGCCCTGATCACCTCGGCCTTCTATGTCGTCCAGCGCACCAGCGCGGTGCGGCTGTGGGGCGGCTGGCTGCCGAACTTCGTGTTCTGGGGCTGGCAGACGGTGATCCTGCTGGCGGCGACCTCGTATGTCCTTGGCGGCAGCCAGGGCAAGGAATACGCCGAGCCGGCCTGGCACGTCGACATCCTGATCACGGTGGTCTGGGTGGCCTTCCTGGCGGTCTTTGCCGGCACGGTCATGAAGCGCAAGGAACCCCACATCTACGTGGCGAACTGGTTCTACCTGTCGTTCATCATCACCATCGCGATGCTGCACCTGGTCAACAACATGGCCATTCCGGTGTCGGTCTTCGGCTCGACCTCGGTGCAGGTCACCTCGGGCGTGCAGGATGCGATGATCCAGTGGTGGTACGGCCACAACGCGGTGGGCTTCTTCCTGACCGCGGGCTTCCTGGGCATGATGTACTACTTCGTGCCGAAGCAGGCCGAACGCCCCGTCTTCAGCTACAAGCTGTCGATCATCCACTTCTGGGCCTTGATCTTCCTCTACATCTGGGCCGGTCCGCACCACCTGCACTATACCGCCCTGCCGAACTGGGCCTCGACCCTGGGCATGGTGTTCTCGGTCATCCTGTGGATGCCCTCGTGGGGTGGCATGATCAACGGCCTGATGACGCTGTCGGGCGCCTGGGACAAGCTGCGCACCGATCCGGTCATCCGCATGATGGTGGTGTCGATCGGCTTCTACGGCATGTCGACCTTCGAAGGCCCGATGATGTCGATCAAGGCCGTCAACAGCCTGTCGCACTACACCGACTGGACCATCGGTCACGTCCATTCCGGCGCGCTTGGCTGGAACGGCATGATCACCTTCGGGATGCTGTACTTCCTGACGCCGCGCCTGTGGAACCGTGCCGGGCTGTACAGCCTGAAGCTGGTCTCCTGGCACTTCTGGCTGGCCACCATCGGGATCGTGCTTTACGCCGCCTCGATGTGGGTCACCGGCATCATGGAAGGGCTGATGTGGCGTGAAGTCGATGCGAACGGGTTCCTGGTGAACGCCTTCGCCGATACGGTCGCCGCGAAGTACCCGATGTATGTGGTGCGGTCTCTGGGCGGGCTGATGTTCCTCGCCGGGGCTCTCATCATGGCCTACAACCTCTGGATGACGGTGCGTGCTCAGCCGGCCAAATCGGCCGTGAACCTGAACAACGCCGTTCCGGCCGAATAAGGGAGGGGGCGAAAATGGCTTTCCTTGACAAGCACAAGGCTATCGAAACCCACGCCACCCTGCTGATGGTCTTGGCCTTTCTGGTCGTGACCATCGGGGGCCTCGTCCAGATCGTTCCGCTGTTCTACCTTGAGAACACGATCGAGGACGTGAAGGGCATGCGTCCCTACACGCCGCTGGAACTGGCCGGGCGCGACATCTACATCCGCGAGGGCTGCTACGTCTGCCACAGCCAGATGATCCGCCCGATGCGCGACGAGGTCGAGCGTTACGGCCACTACAGCCTGGCGGCGGAGTCCAAGTACGACCACCCGTTCCAGTGGGGCTCCAAGCGCACCGGGCCTGACCTGGCCCGCGTGGGCGGCAAGTATTCCGACGAATGGCACCAGGACCACTTCTACGACGCCAAGTCGGTGGTGCCGGAATCGGTGATGCCGCCCTATGGCTTCCTGTTCAGCCGCGAGATCGACGGCAAGTACATCCAGGACAGCGTGAAGACCAACGCCTTGGTCGGTGTGCCCTACACCGAAGAGCAGATCGCGAACGCCCAGGCCGACTTCGTGGCCCAGGCCGACCCGAATGCCGATACGGCCGGGCTGCAAGAGCGTTACGGTTCGGCCGCCTACGAGGCCGGCAAGGACGCGAACGTGCGCAACTTCGACGGCCAGCCGCAGCTGACCGAAGCCGATGCGCTGATCGCCTATATCCAGGTTCTGGGCACGATGGTCGACTTCTCGACCTTCATCCCTGACCCGGATCGCTGAGCGGAGGCCGCGATGGAGCATTATTCCTTCCTGCGCGAACTGGCCGACAGCTGGGGCCTTCTGGCGATGACGGCGCTGTTCCTGGGCGTGGTTCTCTGGGCCCTGCGCCCAGGCAGCCGCCGCCTGCACGAAGAGGCCGCGAATTCGATCTTCCGCAACGACCAGCGTCCTGCGGAAGCCTCTCAACCGACCCGGAAGGAGGCGTGACATGTGCGCCAAGAAAGTTACCAAGGTCCCGGGCCAGGTCGAGACGACCGGCCACGAATGGGACGGGATCGCCGAGTTCAACAACCCGTTGCCGCGCTGGTGGGTCTGGATCTTCTACGCCACCATCGTCTGGGGGATCTGGTACAGCATCGCCTATCCGGCCTGGCCGCTGATCGAGCGGGCGACCCAGGGCTATCTGGGGCAGGACCCGCGCCAGGACGTGGCGGCCGAGATCCAGCGCTTTGACGAGGCCAACGCCGAGATCAAGGCCAAGCTGGTCGCGGCCGACCTGAACGCCATCTCGGCCGACCCGGCCCTGGTGGAATACGCCCAGCGGGCGGGGGCGGCGGTCTTCAAGACCAACTGCGCCCAGTGCCACGGGGCGGGGGCGGCCGGCGTGCAGTCGCTGGGCTATCCCAACTTGCTGGACGACGACTGGCTGTGGGGCGGCACGATGGAGGACATCCACCTGACCGTTCTGCACGGCATCCGCAACACCACCGACGCCGACGCCCGCTATTCCGAAATGCCGAAGTTCGGCGTGGACGAACTGCTGGACGCCACCCAGATCGGCCAGGTCGCGGAATACGTCCTGAAGATCAGCGGGCAAGAGCATGACGCCGCTTTGGCCGAGGCCGGCGCGACGATCTATGCCGAGCAATGCGTGGCCTGCCACCTGGAAGACGGCAGCGGCGACCGCGCGCAGGGCGCGCCCAAGCTGAGCGATGCGGTCTGGCTGTACGGCGGCACCCGCGAGGCGATCGTCGAGACGGTCACCTACGCCCGGTTCGGCGTGATGCCCGACTGGAACGAGCGCCTCAGCGAGGACCAGATCCGCGCGGTGGCCTTCTACGTCCACGGTCTGGGCGGCGGCGAATAGCCCCGCCTGAACGAAAATCCCCGGCGGTTCCAACCGCCGCCGGGGATCGGCACCGGCGCCCCTTCCTGTTCGCGCGTTTCCTGGGGGCGCCGGTGTCACCTTTGCCGTAAGGGGCCGCGGCATCGTCGCGGCCCTTTCGCGCAGCCGCCTCGCGGCCCTGCACAGGACATGATCTGACACGCCAGGCCCCCCAAGGTCAAACCCGCCTGCGTCAAATGCGCCCTGTGCGATCACGCCCGGCTGAAAAGTCGCATCGCTGATGAGATAATTGACACAGGTCAAAGCCGCCCCGGACCGGCAGCCGCCATATCCCGGGCAAACATAAGTCCAGCCAGACGGAGCCTTCGGTGAGCACGCCCGACACCAACCCGCCCAGCCTGTACGCCGCGCGCGAGCCGATCTTTCCGCGCCGCGTAAAGGGGGCGTTCCGCAGCATGAAATGGTGGCTGATGGCGGCCATGCTGGGGGTCTACTACATTACGCCGTGGCTGCGGTGGGACCGCGGGCCGAACCTGCCCGACCAGGCTGTGCTGCTGGACCTGGCGCACCGGCGGTTCTTCTTCTTCATGGTCGAGATCTGGCCTCATGAATTCTACTTTGTCGCCGGCCTTCTGATCATGGCGGGCCTTGGCCTGTTCCTGTTCACCAGCGCCGCGGGACGGGTCTGGTGCGGCTATGCCTGCCCGCAGACGGTGTGGACCGACCTTTTCATCCTGGTCGAACGCTGGGTCGAGGGCGACCGCAACGCCCGCATCCGCCTGCACCGGCAGAAGTGGGACGGCGAAA
>JAGPCN010000125.1 GCA_018058035.1 Fuscovulum sp. | reverse complement strand
GCTGAAGGCCACGATGGTCTATGTCACCCATGACCAGGTCGAGGCGCTGACGCTAGCCGACCGCGTCGTCGTGCTGAACGGTGGCATCGTGCTGCAGGTCGGCACCCCGCTGGAACTGTACCAGACCCCCGCCAACCGCTTTGTCGCGCAGTTCATCGGCTCTCCCACCATGAACATCCTGGCCGTCAGTCGTACCGATACCGGCGTACGTCTCGCGAACGGGGCCGAGGTTGCGTTGCCGGGCCAGACCGGCGCCATCGCCGAACTGGGCATCAGGCCAGAACATCTGGACATTGCCGATCCGGCCACCGCCACGCTGACCGGCACGGCAGATGTGGTGGAACACCTTGGGTCAGACACCAACATATATGTGCTGGTTGATGGCGTCGGGCCACTGATGGTGCGCCAGCACGGTCATGTCCCGTTGCGGGCCGGCGACCGGCTGGGCCTGACGGTGCAGCCCGGCCAGACCCACGCCTTTGCCACCGACGGCCGCAGGCTGCCCGGAACCGCCCCCGCCTGATCCCGCACGGCGCAACGGCGCGCTACCGGCTGGGAGAGGTGCTGCAGCCGCTTTCCGCGATGGGGCCTGCGGCAACCGGATAATTCTTCGCGGGGTTCATCACGATCTCGTGGAAGCCGGTCAGCCGGTACATGCAGGCATTTGCCGCCTCGGCCCCGACCCGGCTGCCATCGACATAGATGTCAAGCCAGGGATGACCGCCATTGCCGCGCGCGCAGCCGGTGACATCCGGGTTCGGGCCATCGCCGCAGATATCCTCGACGATCGCATAGCGGCGCAGATGCGGCAGGTAGAACCGGGTCCCGGCCGGAAAATCAAGCCTCGCCTTGCTGCCGACCAGGCGATAGCCGACGGCAATGGTGATCGGGTCGCTGTAGGTGCCCTTGCCCCCGGCCTTGCGATGGATGACCGGCCGCGCGATGGCCGCAGAACCGGGAGGCGTGTTGTCCCAGTAGCTGTAGCCGGTGATGTAGGCGGTGAACGACCGTTCCGCGGTCGACACCCGGACGATGCCTTCGTCTTCGTCAGCGGCAAGGGCCGGCAAGGCATATCCGTGAAGGTGCGGCAGGAAGGCGGCTGCTTCGCCGGCCGGGAATGCCATCAGGCAGCACAATGCCCCAAGCTTTGCCAAGGTATTCATCTGTTCCGCGCTCCTCGTGATGTGAACTGCACGAGGAAATTCTTGCGGCTATTGGTAAAGCGAGCGTTATGAGGTCAGAATGGAAACAATTGTATTTTATGCCAATTTTCAAATTTCAGGGGCATGAGGATTTCCAGGTCGATAAGGGTCCGCAATTCCAGCCAGAGTGCCGATGATTTTAATCAATTCGACGTGTTTTCGAATGGCCGGATTGGCAATTTCCGGCGTCTTATCCGGAAACCATGGCGCCCGGCCGGCGGGTCGGGTGTCTCTGGCGATCTCGCAGCAGCGCCACCAGAAGCATCGCGTTCAGGCCGACGGCGATCGCCACGGCGTCCACAAGATCCGATGGGATGAAGAACTCCCGGACCACCTGAATGACATAGCCAAGGATGCTGGCGGCGGCAAAGGCCGGCAACGCATTGCGGCCAAGGATGGTGAGGGGCGCAGCCCATTGGCTGTGTGCAATGCGGGTCACGACCGGCAGGGAGGCCAGCACAAGCGTCAGCGCCAGGATGTGCAGCAGGCGCAAGGGGGCCAGAAAGGTCTTGTCGAAAGACGTCGCAAAGGCGGGCAGCCCGAACAGCTCTTGCGCCTGCGCAAGCAGTGCCTGGCCGCGATCCGCCAGGGCGGGGCTTTGCATCCACACCAGCGAAACCGCCAGGAATGCCAGGGCCGGCAGCACGGTGATGGCCGGAAAGGACGCCGGCTTTCCACCCCTGCTGGCCCGCAGGCCTATTGCCAGGCCGATCGAGAACAGGAATTGCCAGGACAGCGGATTGAAGAACCAGCCGATGCCTTGCGGCCAGGTGCGCAGGTTTGCCCCGTGCCATCCGGCCACCAGCCACAGCAGGCCCGAGCCGGCCAGCAGGGCCGCCGGCCATCGCCAGGCCGTCGCGATCAGCCCCGGCGCGGCCAGCAGAAGCACGATGTACAGCGGCAGGATATCGGCGCAATTGAACTGATGGGTCAACAGCAGCAGAGGCGCCAGCAGACCGGCGGGATCGTCCAGAACGGGGGTGACGTTGCGCGCGGCGGCCATTTCGGCCACACCGGGCAGGGGCAGCGCCAGGCGCAGCAGCAGATAGATCGACAGCACGATGACGGCCTGCACCCACCACAGCGTGAAGGCCCTGCGCCAGGGTCTGAAGCGGTTGGCAAGGCCGCGGTTCGCCGACCGGATCGGGCTGTAGGCCAGACCGGCCGAAATCCCCGACAGCAAGACAAAGCCCTCGGCCGCATCCGAGAAGCCGAAGTTGCGCGAGGTATACAGGCCCGGAACCGTGTCGGGGATGTGGTTGATGAAGATCATCACCAGGGCAAGGCCGCGAAAGAAGTCGATCCTGGGATCGCGCCGCCGGGACAGGTCGTTCATCCTCGGTCTCCTTGCAGCGGGTTGGCGCCCCGGGCACAACCCCGACGGCAGGAGGCCGGAGCCATCGCATCGGCCGGCGCTGGCGCCAGCCTGCCCGTCGATGCCGCCGGCCGCAAGCCCGCACCCCGGCCCGACATTACCCCTGGCCCGGCCCGAACCCTTCTGCGATTGCTGAAAAAGACTGTTCCCGAATACGGAACGAAGCCCGCGCCTCATTGAATTTCCGGGCATTCCTGCCCCTGGCTGCGGCGCCCCCCCTGCGCAGCCCAAGATTCCGCTGGACAGCCGCGCGGCCTTGCACCGAAGGTTCATCGCCCATGTGTGGGTGGAGTGGTCACAAGTTCTCTTGATCCAGCGGGGCCCCCCAATAGCCCTGTGTCTTGGAGGGCTGACAGCACTCGCCCTCCAAGACCTCCTCCGCCGGTCATGGCGGCGATCCTCGGCCGATTGTCGAACCGGAACGGGCGCTGCGAAAGGCGCCGGAAGGATTGGCCCGGGGGCCTCAACAATCGGCGGTCCGGTTTTGACTCCTTGCAGGAACAGGTCATACTGGCAGAAATCCGCCGAACGGTCGCGCGGTCCGTTCCGCCGTTTTGTCAGCATGTTTGGGTCGAATGCAGTTGCCGACAGGAAAGATCATGTCCGGCCCGACCGCAGGGGATCCGATCTTCGAGGACCTCGGCGGGCGTCGATTCCGGCGTTTGAAACGCTGGGGGCGCGCGGCTTTCCTGATCTTCGCGGCCTGGGCCGTGGCGATGGCGGTGGTGGTGCTGGCCCCCGGGATGGACCCCGCGGGCGATGCCGCCCTGCGCGATGTCCGCGACCAGGCGGCGCCGGGGCCCGGACCTGACGCCGAGTCGGGCAGCGCGGGTCTGCTGATCAATGCCAGGGCCGATGGATCCCCGAATCGCGGCGTCTTGCCGGTGCCTGCGGCGGCGGAGGGTCGGCCGAGGTGCATCGGCGAAAGGCCCGCAGCCGGTGCAGCCGTTGCGGCCACCGGCGACCTGCGGAAGTTGCGGGTGCATGCCCTGGTGCCGGGCGGGATGGAGAACGCCTTCCTGCCGCTCTTGCGCAACTGCAACCAGATCGACGTCATCCTGCCCGAGTGGTTCGAGATCAGCGGCGCCTCGCTGGCGGTGTCCAGCCTGGACGTCGATCCCGAGATGCTTGAGGCACTGGCCGCGATCCGCACCGAACGGCCGGGCGAGGTCGGGCTTTGGCCGATCTTTGGACTGGCCGAGTCGCTGACGGCCGAAGTCTTCGTGAACGGGCTGGCCGATGAACGGATGCGGGCGGGGCTGGCCGACAGGATCGTGCGGGTCGCCAAGGCGGAAAAGGCGCAGGCGGTCTGTCTCAGGCTGGGCGGCGTCAAGCCCGCGGACCTGCCGGTGGTGGCGCCCTTTTTCGCCGCGCTGGCCGATCGCGCGCACGAAAGCGGCATGGACCTGTGCCTGATCGCCGCGCTGGCCGACCAACAATGGGCCAGCGCGGATTTCGTGGCCGCCTTCGACAAGGTCATCGTCTCGGCCTATCAGGAACCCTGGATCGGGTCCTATCCGCAGCCTCTGGCGCCGCTGGAGTGGTTCGCCCAGCAGGTCAAGGCGATTCAGGCCAGCGTGCCGGACGAGAAGCTGGTGGTCGCGGTCGGCGGGCATGCCGTCGACTGGATTTCCGGGCGGGCGGTTCCCGAGCGGATCAGCCTGGCCGAAGCCATGTTCCGGATTTCCGAGGCCCGGGCCTCGGTCGAGTTTTCGCCAAGGGCCGGCAACAGCCATGCGTCGTTCTTTGACCGGTCCGGCAATCGTCACCAGATCTGGATGCTGGACGCGGCAGCGGTCCACAACTCCATGCGGATGTTGCAGGACCTGGGCATTGCCGACATCGCCGTACCCAGCCTGGGCGAGGAAGAGCCGGCGTACTGGAGCGTGTTGGAGGGCCGCCTGCCGGCCGATGCGAAGACAACCTTCGGCGTGCCGGCCTTTCCCGACAATGTCGTCTATACCGGCGAGGGGTCGTTCTACCGGCTGGCATCGGTCGGCACGCCGGGGCGCCGGCTCTGGCGCCTTGATCCCGAGGGCGTGTTCATCCGCGATCTGCGCTATGACGCCATACCGCGCCCCGTGCACATGGAGCGGTATGGACGCCAGGCGCCCCGGCAGATCGCCCTGACCTTCGATGACGGCCCCAACCCCGAAGCGACCGGCGCGATCCTTGATGCGCTGAAGGCCGTGGATGCGCCCGCCACCTTCTTTGTCGTCGGCACCGCCGCCCTGGCCGCGCCCGAGATGCTTCAGCGCGCGGTCGACGAAGGCCATACCATCGGGTCGCACAGCTTCAGCCATCCGCACATGGACGATCTGGGCGATTTCATGGCGCGCACCGAACTGTCGGCCAACCGCAGCCTGATCGAGGGCGTGATCGGACGGACGCCGCTTTTGTACCGCCCGCCCTACACCCGCGGCCCCGGCCCGCTGAACGCCTCCGAGGCGCTGGCCTTTGCCGCTCCGAACGAAGAAGGCCATGTCGTCGTCGGCAGCGACCTGGTGCCGCCCGACTGGCAGGGCGTCAGCGCGGCCGAGATCGTCCGGCAGGTGATCGACGGGCTGGGCAAGACCGGCGGCAACGTGATCGTGCTGCACGACGGCCGCGCCACCGGCATGCACACCGCCGAGGCGGTTCGCCTGCTGGTGCCCGAACTGCGCGCCCGGGGCTATGAGATCGTGCCGGTCGCACAGCTTTTGGGGATGACGCCCGATGCCGTCATGCCGCGCATCGACCTTCCGGCCTCGGTGTTCAAGGGCCTGTCGGTGTCGCTGATCACGCTGTGGATCCTGTTCCTGACGCGCGTGTTCTGGCTGTGCATCTTTGCCAGCGTGCTGCGGTCGATGCTGTACCTTTTCCTTTCGGCACGTCGCGATCCGGTCTATCCGCGCAACTTTGCCCCGCCGCCGTCGGTCACCGTCGTGGTGCCGGCCTATAATGAGGAAGAGGTCATCGTCTCGACTGTCCGCTCGGTGCTGGACAGTGACTATCCGGAGTTGGTCTGCCTTGTGGTCGACGACGGCTCGACCGACGGCACCCTGGCGCGGCTGAACCAGGCCTTTGCCGACGACCCCCGGGTGCGCGTGCTGACCCAGGCCAACAGGGGCAAGTGGCAGGCGCTGAACCTGGCGTTCCAGAGCATCGACACCGAAATCGCGGTCTGCGTCGATGCCGATACCCGGATCGCGCGCGATGCGATTTCGGAAATCGTGCGCCCCTTTGCCGACAGCAAGGTGGCGGCGGTGGCGGGCACCGTGGTGGTGGCCAACACCCGCAACCTGCTGACGCGGTTCCAGTCGATCGAATACGTCAACGCCCAGCAGATCGGGCGCCGCGCGCAAGAACACCTGAACGGCATCCTGGTCGTTCCCGGCGCGCTTGGCGCCTGGCGGGTCGAAGCCGTGCGCGATGTCGGGCTGTTCTCGCATGAGACCCTGACCGAAGATGCCGACCTGACGATCTGGCTGCGCCGTGCCGGCTATCGGATCGCCTATGCCGAAAACGCCCGCTCCTACACCGAGGCGCCGACCGACGTACGCTCGCTCTTGAAGCAGCGGTTGCGGTGGTCGTTCGGCAACCTTCAGACGCTGTGGAAGCATCGCGGCGCTTTCCGCGAGTTCGGGCCGCGGCGGGTGTTCTCGATGCTGGACATGGTGTTCTTCGGCTATGTGCTGCCGATCCTGTCGCCGATCCTCGATGCGCTGTTCCTGTATTTTCTGACCAGCCTCTGCCTGGACTGGTACAGCGGACGGGTGGCCGAGGGGCCAGAGATGTCGCACCTGTCGCTGCTGTTCGTCGCCGTCGTGCAGGCGACCGATATCCTGGTCGCCGTGGTCGCGCACCGGCGGCAGCGTCTGCCCGTGCTTCGGCTGATCTATCAGGTGCCGCTGATGAACCTGCTGTATCGGCCGCTCTTGTACATCACCGTCTATCGCGCCCTCTGGGCTGCCCTGTCCGGCCGGCTGGCACGCTGGAACAAGCTGCGCCGCCAAGGGCTTGAGCCGCGGGTCGAGATGCAGGCCAGATGAGGCGGCGCAGCTTTCTGACGCTCTTGGCGGCGGGGCCGCTTGCCGCCGGTACGGTGCGGGCACAGGAAATCGTGCCGCCACCGCCGACGCAGGTGCTGGTGACCATTTCCGGCATCGGCGCCGCAACCGACGCCGGCGCCCTGGGCAGCGTGCTGTCGACGCTGGTCGTGCGCGGGGTGCCCGTCAACCTGGTGGTCGACACCACCGCCACGACGACCGGGCTGGGCGCCCAAAGCGAGATCGCCCAGCTGATCCGGCATTACAGCCAGTCCTTTCCCGGCCTGGTCGAGATCGTCGCCTGGGCCGCCGATCTTGGAAGCCTGCCGCCCTATCGCGCGGCACGGCTGGCGCGGGAAACCCGCCGGTCGCTGTTCGCAACCCTCTTCCCCGGTCAGCCGACCCATGTGCTGCCGCGTCCGGTGCAGTGCATCGCCTGCAAGGCGCCGCTGGATTCCAACGCGGCCTCGGCCACGCTGTCGGCCGGTTTCCGCTGCGTGCTGGAACTGCCCGTCGCAGGACCTGACTTTCGCTCGCGCCAGAACGTCACCATGACCGCCCGGCTGGACAGGTTCGGCCTGCTCAGCCTGCTGGGCGGCGAGAGGACGCCGATCGCCCGTTCCGCGGCGGTTCTGGCCAAACCGTGGCCCGAGCCGCAGCGCCACCTGATCCTGGATGCCGCCGAGATCTCCGGCACCCCGGCCGATCAGCTGGCCACCGCCACGCAGGACATCGCGCGCCTGCTGTCGGATGCAACCCTGGACCTGTCCATGCTGCCCATCCTGGCCAGCGACGTCCAGATGCGCAGCGAAACCGCCTTTCGCCGCCGGGTGGCCCTGCATGTGCTGGCGGCCCCGGATGACGAGGCAACCGGGGTCGCGGCCGCTTTGGCGCGGGTTCTGGCGGCGCAGAGGATTCCGTTCAGCCAGGGTCCGGTGCCAGCGGGTGGCGGCGCGGACCTGGTCAGCGATCTGTCGTACTGGGTGCCGCTGGATACGCCGGCCGAAGGCGACATCGGCCCGGACACGGCCTTTGCCTCCTTTCCGTCCGACCGCATCGCCCTTGCCGGCCCCGGCGCTGCCCGTCCGGGCGACACGCGCTTTGGCATCGTGGTCCGGGCGGTGCGCGATGCCGGCGATGCCGGACTGACCCGGGATGCCGAATTCGCGGTGCCCATTCTGGCGGTGGCCGGAGCAGAGGGCGGAATTGACGGGGCTGAGGGGTTGCACCTCTGGACCCAGGGCGATGGCGTGGTGCTGGTCATTGCTGCGGCCTTCCGCGATGACGCGGCCCGCAATGCGCTGGTGGTGGCGCTTCGCAAGGCCCTGGTGCAGCCCGACATCCAGCTTGTCACCCTGCCGCGCTTTGGTGCCGAGGCCGTGCCGAAAGAGCCGCTGTTGCCGATGCTGCTCTTGGGGCGCGGCAAGGTGTTCGAACCGGCGTCCGCGCCCGAACCGCCGGATGCCGACGAACAAGCCGCGCTGATGCAGGACGCGCAGTCTGCCTGGGGGTACTTTGCCGCCAACACCAACGCGTCGACCGGGCTTTGCCCGGCCACGGCCTTTACCGCCACCGGGCCGGGGGCCGATTTCGTGGCCGTCAGCATGTGGGAGATCGGCAGCCACCTGAACGCCCTGATCGCCGCGGTGGACCTGGGCCTGATCTCGGACGAGGAGTTCACGCAGAGCGTCGGCCGGATCATCGGCGCGGTGGATCGGGCCTCGCGCAAGCGCCTGGTGCTGCCGCCCGAGACCATCGACTCGGGGACCGGCAAGGGGACCACGCGCTTCAACTCGTTCGACACCGCGCGGCTGCTGATTGCACTGCACCGCGTGGCGGCGCATCGCCTGGCGCCGAAAGGCATTCCCGACCTGGTGGCATCGTGGGATTTCGCCGCGGTGCTGCGCGGCCGGCGCCTGCATTCCCGCCGCGAGGGCAAGCTGATCGACGACTACAGTTCGAACTACGCCCTTTATGCGGCCTCGGGGATGCGGCTTTGGGGGTACGACGTGGTCTCTCCGATGGATGAGGTTGCCGGCCTCGGCTCTGCCGACGCGCAGGAACGGTTGCTTGCACTCACCAGCTCGTTCGGTGTTCTTGGGGCCGAGCCAACCTTTCTGCACCTGCTGGAAATGGACAGCTTGCCGGCGGTCGAGTTTCTGGCCGATTGCCTGGATGGCATCCAGCGCCGCTTTGCTGCCCGGGCCGGGCTACCGGCAGCCCCCTCCGAATCCCCCTTGGACAGGTCGCCCTGGTTCACCTACCAGGGCTTCGACCTGCGCCGGCCCACTGATCCCTGGCGGGTCGAATTCGCGGCCTTTGCCACGGACGCGACCTGGCAGGACAAGCTGGATGGCCTGAAGGCCACCAGCACCAAGGCGGCCTATCTGTGGCTGGCGCTGCGGCCGAATGCCCAGTCGCGGGCGCTGGTTCGCAGCATGCGCAGCCTGGCGCGGCATGACCTGGGGTTCGACTCCGCAGTCTATTACCTGAGCCAGAAGTCAACGTTGGGCTATTCCGACCTGAACACCAACGCGGTGGTCCTGCAATCGGTCGCCCGCCTGCTGCGCACCGCGTGACAGCCCGACACCGTTGCCCGAATGCATGACCCACGGCCACGCGGGCCTGGCAGGGCTTTTGTCGATATCTTTCGGGGCTTTGCGCCGCAACTGTTCCTTCGCTGCCGTGTCCGGATGTCCATCGGTGCGCAAGACTGCCCCCTATCGGCATCCAAAATCGCCCCCTTCTGTCGTCGAGATCAGGCCTGGATCAGGGTCAGGCCCGGTTCTTGAAGCGCTATCCCTCGTTGAAGGTTTCGATAGTGTCGCAGTGGTGGGTTGACCCATGCCACTTTCCTTACGTCGCGTATCGACGATCAGAAGGAGGTGGCGGGAAATGCGAGATATCCAAGAGGAATCGTTGGTAGAAACTGGCGATGAAATCAGGGGCACCCAAGACATGACTTAAGTCGGCCCCCGGCGCATCGGCAGGTCGGTGATGCCAGCCTGACCTGCCCTGATTGGACCGTCGCACCCGCGGCCCGCCCAAGCCAGATGGGATAGGTTTTGACGGTCACATCGTCAGAGCCGATCAAGCACCCACAGGCCGTCCAGCTTGACGACTTCACAATTTATAAGATATAAATATACGAGTAGCAGGTAAGTGAGATGTCGGATCGGGTTCGCACAGACTCCAGACCGTTGACGACCGCGTTCGGCACACCTCTGGCCATCGCCGAGGCGATGCTTCGGGTGCCGCCCCCAGCCGTTACAGAACGCGAAGCCCGGGCGATCCTGCATCTCCACTACGATCTTCGGGCCCGCGTGCGGTTGCTGACCGGAGAACGTGATCGCAACTTTGAGATCGAAGATGACACCGGCCGAAAATCGGTGCTGAAAATCTACAATGCCTCGGACGATGCCGAGGCGCGCGCAATGCAGCACGGCGCGCTTGGCCATATTCACGCGCGCGCGCCCGAATGTCCGGTTCCCCAAGTCCTGCCAACAAGGACCGGGGACGAAGAGGCCCTGGTCCGGCATCAGGGCAAGACGGTTGCGGCGGTCGTGATATCCCGCTTGCCGGGCGAGAGCCCTGCATCGACCGACCTCACGCCGGCCCTGAGGCACGAACTGGGCCGCGTGGTTGGCAGGCTCAGTCTCGCATTGGCCGATTTTCACCACCCGGGCGCAGAGCGCATGATCCTGTGGGACATGATGAATGTCGCAAGTCTGCGCCCCTTGGCCGACCTGATCGACCGGCCGGCCCGCCGCGCCGCGATCCTGACGTGGATCGACCACTTTTCCACCGTCACGCATCCCGCCACCAACGCATTGCCGCGACAGGCCATCCACAACGATCTGAGCATGTCGAACCTGCTTGTCGACCCCGTGCTTCGCCAAACTGTCACCGGAGTCATCGACTTCGGCGACCTGGTCGTGGCGCCCCGCATCAACGACTTTGCCGTGGCGGCCAGCTACTTCATCCGACCCGAGGGCGACCTGGTGCAGCAGATCGCCGAAATTCTCTGCGGTGCCGGACCGGAGCTAAGGCTTTTGCCGGAAGAGGTGCGCCTTGTTCCAGACCTCATCCGCGCCAGGCTTGTGACGCGGATTCTGCTCTCGGGTTGGCGCGCCCGGCTGTTTCCAGAGAACCGCGACTACATCCTGCGCAGCAACCTGTCGGCCTGGGAAATGTGGGAAACGCTGCAAGGCTGCGACTTGACCGACATGGCGGAACGCCTGGTAAGGCGCTTCAAGGACGTGCACGCATGATCCCGGCCCAGGATCTGATCGACCGGCGAACCCGGGTCCTTGGCCCGGCGTACCGGCTGTTCTACGACCACCCGCTGTATCTGGTGCGTGGACGCGGTGCCACCGTCTGGGATGCCGATGGGCGCGAGTACATTGACGCCTACAACAACGTGCCTTCGGTCGGCCATTGCCATCCGCGCGTGGTGGCCGCGCTTTCGGCGCAGGCGGGCGAACTGAACACCCATACGCGCTATCTGCACGACGCCGT
Source organism: Fuscovulum sp. (assembly GCA_018058035.1). GTDB lineage: Bacteria > Pseudomonadota > Alphaproteobacteria > Rhodobacterales > Rhodobacteraceae > Pseudogemmobacter. The sequence goes on along the minus strand of JAGPCN010000125.1, from coordinate 198 downwards.
CATCGACTATGCCGAGGCGCTTGCCGCCACGTTCCCTGACCCGCTGTCCCAGGTGATTCTGACCTGCACCGGCAGCGAAGCGAATGACCTGGCCCTTCGGATCGCCTGGTCCGTCAGCGGTTCGCGCGGCGTCATCGTGACGGACAACGCCTACCATGGCGTCACAGCCAGCCTGGCGGAAATCTCGCCGTCGCTGGG